>REDZ01000062.1 GCA_007695345.1 Paracoccaceae bacterium
TGGCGGGCGCGCTGGTCGGCGCGATCCAGTCGGTGCAGGTGGGCATGGGCGAGCCTGTGCTGATCCTGGCCTTCGTGGTCATCGTGATCGGGGGCATCGGGTCGATCAAGGGGGCGATGGTCGGCGCGCTTCTGGTCGGCGTGATCGACACGATGGGCCGCTTCCTGCTACCGCGTTTCTTTGCCACCTTCCTTGACACCTCGCAGGCGATGGGGGTGGGCGCGGCGCTGGCCTCGATGCTGATTTACCTGGCTATGGCGCTGGTCCTGATCTTCCGACCCAAGGGATTGTTCCCCGCTCATGGATAGACTGCGCAAGGAATGGGTGTTGAATGCCGTGCTGGCTGGGGCGCTTTTTGCCGTGCCGCTTTGGGCGCTGATGTCGGATGAGCCCTTCATCATCACGCTGGCCACGCGCATCGCGATCCTGGCGATTGCTGCCGTGGGGCTGAATATTGCGCTGGGCCTGGGGGGCATGGTCAGCTTCGGCCATGCGCTCTATTTCGGGCTGGGCGGCTATGTCGCGGGGATCGCGGCGCATCATGCCTTTCACGGCACGCCCGTTCTGGGCCTGCCCGGCACCAACCAGATGTTGCCGATCTGGGCCATTGCGATGGTCGTGTCGGGGACGCTTGCAGGGATCGTGGGGGCGCTCAGCTTACGCACGTCGGGCATCTTCTTCATCATGATCACGCTGGCTTTCGCGCAGATGGGGTTCTTCTTCACCCTGTCATGGCCCGCGTATGGGGGCGAGGACGGACTGCCCATCTTCATGCGCAACCAGTTTCCGGGGCTGAACACCGCGCGTCCCTGGGACATGTTCCTGATCGCCTATGGCGTGCTGTTGTTGTCGCTGGGGCTGTTCGCCATGCTGCGCGCGGCGCGCTTTGGCGCGGCGCTGATGGCGATCCGGCAAAACCCCGACCGCGCGGCAGCCATCGGCATCTCGCCCTTTGGCATCCGGCTGGTGGGGTTCATCCTGTCGGGCATGATCACGGGGCTTGCGGGCGCGATGATGGCCGACCTGACGCGCTTTGTCAGCCCCGCGATGCTGGCCTGGACCATGTCAGGCGAATTGATTGTCATCATCATTCTGGGCGGTGTGGGGCGGCTGTTCGGCCCCGTCGCGGGGGCGGCCATCCTTGTGGGGTTCGAGGTGTTCTTTGGCGGGCTGACCGAGCATTGGCAGTTCTGGCTGGGGCTGGTGCTGCTGGCGGTTGTCCTGTTCGCACGCGGGGGGCTGGTCGGGCTGATCACAGGGAGGGCGCGCAATGTCTGAGCCCATCCTTGCGCTGTCAGGCCTGACCCGTCGCTTCGGCGCGTTGAAGGCGGTCGATGATGTGTCGCTGACACTGGTGCCCGGCGAGATTCACGCGCTGATCGGCCCCAATGGCGCAGGCAAGACGACGCTGATGGGGCTGATCTCTGGCCGGATCGCGCCTGACAGCGGGACCGTGCGGCTGGTGGGGCAGGATATCACGCGACTGTCCGTTGCGCGGCGCGCACGGCTGGGGCTGGGGCGCAGCTTTCAGGTGTCTTCGCTGATTCCCGATTACACGGCGCGGGGCAATGTGATGCTGGCGCTGCAGGCGCGTCAGGGGCACAGCTACCGCTTTGTCTGGCCCGTCATGCGTGATCGCCCATTGTGGCAGGCCGCGACTGACATTCTTGCACGCGTCGGGCTCGATACCCGCGCCTCGGTCGAAACGGCCTTTCTCAGCCATGGTGAACGGCGCTTGCTGGAAATCGCGGTGGCCCTCGCCCTCGATCCGCGATGCTTCCTGCTGGATGAGCCGATGGCAGGTCTTGGGTCCGAGGGGACAGCGCGTATGGTGGATTTCCTGCAGGAACTGAAGCAACAAGCCCCGATCCTGCTGGTGGAGCATGACATGGATGCCGTGTTCCGGCTGGCCGATCGCATTTCGGTGCTGGTCTATGGCCGTATCATCGCGACCGGAACCGCCGCCGAGATCCGCGCCAACAGCCAGGTCCGCGCCGTCTATCTGGGCGAAGAGGCCGCACCATGACCGCGCTCCTGGAACTTGAAGATCTGCAGGTCTTCTACGGCGCCTCGCAGGCGCTATACGGGGTCAGCCTGCAAGTGGCCGAGGGGCAGGCCGTCGCCCTGATGGGGCGCAACGGGATGGGCAAATCCACCACCATCGCAAGTGCCTGCCGGATGCTGCCGCTGCGTGCAGGGCGCGTGCGCTTTGCAGGGCGCGATATCAGTGACTGGCCGTCCTTCCGCGCGGCGCGCCTGGGGCTGGGGCTGGTGCCCGAGGGGCGGCGCTGCTTTCCCAATCTGAACGTGAGCGAAAACCTGATCGCCGCCGCACGCCCCGGCCATTGGGACATGGCGCGCATCCACCAGCTTTTCCCCCGCCTTGCCGAACGCGCGCAGCAATCCGCCGCCACGCTGTCAGGGGGCGAACAGCAGATGCTGGCGATTGGCCGGGCGCTGATGACGAACCCGCGTCTGCTCTTGCTGGATGAGGCGACCGAGGGCCTTGCCCCCGTCATCCGCCGCGAGATCTGGGCCGCCATCACCCGCCTGCGCGCCGAGGGGCTGTCGATCCTGCTGGTGGACAAGACGCTCTCGGAAATCCTGCCCTTCGCGGATCGCTGCGTGATCCTGGAGCGCGGTGCCGTGGCATGGCAGGGCGGGCCGGGTGAGTTGTCGGCAGAGGTCGAGAGCGCCTATCTGGGCGTCTGATCCGGGCTGACGGTCAAAGGGCGAGGAGGCGGGGCAGATCGCGCATGTCGTGAAAAACCTGCGCGCCCGTGGCCGCAAGGCGCGCGCCGTGGCCCTCGGGCGCATAGGCGAAACAACGCATACCGGCCGCGCGGGCCGCTTTCGCGCCGGTTGGGCTGTCCTCGATCACCACGCTTGCAGCGGGGGTATGGCCCATTTCACGCGCGGCATGCAGGAACAGGTCGGGCGCGGGTTTGGGCGATGCGACATCCTGTGCGGCAAAAACATTCGTGGTAAACCGCGCGGTCAGTTCCGGGTGCTGGCCCAGCGTGGCCTTCATTTTCACGTGCCGCCCGTTCGAGCCGATGCAATAGGGCACACTTGCTTCCTCCAGCGCGTGGAGCACCTCCAGAATGCCGGGGATCATCGGCGTGTCCTTTGCCAGCATGGCGCATAGCCGGGGATAGGACTCTTCGACCCAGTCATCGGGCAGGCGTGCGCCCATCTCGCGCGCACGCTGCGCAAGCCCCGCGATGGTGCCGCCAATGAACATTGTCATTATCTGTTCCAGCCGCAGATCCAGCCCATGGGCGGCCAGTTCATCGCGGATGAACTGGTTGGACCGGGTTTCGCTGTCAACGACGACGCCGTCGCAATCGAAGATGACAAGATCAGGGCGCATCCTCGGCCTCATAATGCAGGAATGTAACATCGGTATTACCATAGCGGCGGTGATCCAGCAGGCGAAACCCCTCGGGCGCGGCCTGGGGGCTGGCCTCTTCCCACACGATGATGGCGCCGGGGGCAAGCCAGCCACCCGCCTGCGCAGCGGCAAGCGACTGCACGCCCAATCCCTGCCCGTAGGGCGGGTCAAGGAAGGCCAGATCGAACCCCGCGCCCCGGTTCGCGCCAAGCCGTGTCGCATCGCGCCGGAAAACGCGCGTGACACCCATGGCGCGCATGCGCGAAATATTCTCGCGCAACAGCGCGCGCGCCGCCGCCCCGTCATCGACAAAGGTGCAGTGGACGGCACCGCGCGACAGCGCCTCCAGCCCCAGGGCGCCGGTGCCCGCGAACAGGTCCAGCACACGCGCACCCTCCAGCGATATGGCATGCGCCCCGTTGATCAGCATGTTGAACATGGCCTCGCGCACGCGGTCAGGGGTGGGGCGCAGATGCGCCGCCGGGTCACCCGCGCCGGGATCGGCCAGCCGCAACCCGCGCGCGCGCCCACCGATGATCCTCATGCCCGCAACAGCGTCTTGAGGTCGGTTGACGGGTCCGCCAACGCCGCAGGATCAGGGCTGCGCCCGGCCTCGATCAGGCGCTTGCCGACCATATAGGCGCGTGGATCGCCCAACGCGTCCACGGCCAGCAACTCGGCGCCCGCGAAATACCAGTGGCTGCGCGGTGGCCCTGCCCGCACAACGACCCGATCATAGCCCGCGTTCAACCCCGCGATCTGCAACTTCAGGTCATACTGGTCGGACCAGAACCACGGGACAGGCGCATACCTCTTTCCCGCGCCCATCAGGTTCTCTGCCACAAGTTCGGCCTGATCGATGGCGTTCTGAACGGATTCCAGCCGCACGCGCCCGCCCTTCCAGGGAAAGGATGCGCAATCACCTGCCGCCCAGATATACGGGTCCGATGTGCGGCCCTGTGCGTCGGTGCGGATGCCGTTCTCCAACTCCAACCCCGCCGCCTGCGCCAGATCGGTCGCGGGCATAACGCCGATCCCGGCAATCACGAAATCCGCCGCAAGACGTGTGCCATCGGTGAGTGTGACGCCCTCGACCTGCTCGGTGCCCTCGACCTGCGCCAGCGCCGCCCCCTCGCGGATGGTGACGCCGTGGCGCTGATGCAACGCGCGGATCGCGTCCGACGTCTCGGGCGCCGCGACGCGATTCAGGATACGTGGCGCCATTTCCAGCACGGTCACCTGCAACCCCTTTTTCGCCGCGACCGCCGCGGCCTCCAGCCCAATATACCCCCCGCCGACGATCACCACATGGCGACCGGGCAGGAACGCAGGCGCCATGGCGTCCACATCGGGCAGATCGCGCACGACATGTACGCCGGGCAGGCCCCCGCCAATCGCATCTGCCAGGCGGCGCGGCGTCGCCCCGGTGGTCAGCACAAGCGCATCATATCCAAGGTCCCCATCCGCAAGCTGCACAGCCTTTGCATCGCGGTCGATGCGCAGAACCGGGGCCCCCAGACGCAGGGTTACATCGTGATCGGCATAGAAACTCTCTGGCCGCAGAAACAGCCGCTCCAGCGCCATCTCGCCCAGCAGATAGGCCTTGGACAGGGGCGGGCGCTGATAGGGGGGCACGGATTCCGCACCGACCAGTGTTATCGCCCCGTCATGGCCCAGCGCACGAAGTTTCGCGACCAGCGACAACCCGGCCTGACCGGCGCCAACTACCACCACATTCTGCATTTTCGCGCTCCTGCCTCTGGCCAGCCGCTGCGGACGGACTATGTGGCGCACAGATAAACTCAATCGCACGAGGAGCCAATCCATGACCATCGCCCAAGGCGACACATTGCCTGATGCAACCTTCCTGAAATTCGGCGAAGCCGGACCCGAGGAAGTGTCGCTGGCCGATCTGACCAAGGGCCGCAAGGTCGTCCTTTTTGGTCTGCCCGGTGCGTTCTCGCGCACCTGCAGCGCCAGCCATCTGCCCAGCTTCATCCGCACCAAGGACGCGCTTGGCGCAAAGGGCGTGGACGATATCATCTGTGTGGCCGTGAACGACCCCTTCGTGATGGACGCATGGGGCGATGCCACAGGTGCGCATGCGGCAGGCCTGCACCTGCTGGCCGATCCGGCAGGCGATTTCACCCGCGCCATCGGAATGGAATTCAACGCTCCGCCGGTCGGATTCCACGGACGCTGCAAGCGTTTCGCCATGGTGGTCGAGGATGGCAAGGTCACGCTTCTGCATGCCGAAGAGAACCCCGGTGCCTGCGAGGTATCGGGCGGCGAGGCATTGCTGGACGCAATGTGATGGATGGCGCGGCGCTCTCGGTCACGGTGATCTCTGACCTTCGCGAGGTCGATGCCGCTGACTGGGACGCCTGCGCCAACCCTGCGGGCACACAACCCGCCCAGGACCCGTTCACCACCCACCGTTTCCTGCACGCACTGGAGAGCTCGGGCTCTGTCGGCCCCGGCACCGGGTGGGAGCCGCGTCATCTGCTTGTGCATCGCGACGACACGCTGATTGCCGTGGCACCGCTTTACGCCAAGGGCCATTCACAAGGCGAATACATCTTCGATCACGCCTTTGCCCAAGCCTATATGCGGGCGGGCGGCCAGTATTACCCCAAGCTGCAACTGGCTGTGCCTTTCACCCCCGCAACTGGACGGCGGTTTCTGTGCCGTTCCGGGCAGGAAACCGAAGGGACTGCCGCGATCCTGCAGACCATGGCGCAATTGGCGGCCGAAAACCGCTTGTCATCCGCGCATGTGACCTTTTGCGAGAAGGAAGAGGCCGCGCGCGGGGCCGAGTTGGGCTATCTGCACAGGGTGACCGAGCAGTTCCACTGGGAAAACCCCGGATATGCCAGCTTTGACGATTTTCTTGCTGCCCTGTCATCGCGCAAGCGCAAGACCATTCGCAAGGAACGCAGCACAGCGCAAGGCTTTGGTGGCACCATCCGCCACCTGACCGGCGATGACCTGCAGCCTGAACACTGGGATGCCTTCTGGACCTTTTATCAGGACACAGGCGCGCGCAAATGGGGCACGCCCTATCTTACCCGCGCATTCTTTGACACAGTACAGGACAGTATGCGCGACGATGTGCTGCTGGTGCTGGCCGAACGTGGCGGGCAGCCTGTGGCCGGGGCGCTGAACTTCATCGGACGCGACACGCTTTATGGACGCTACTGGGGCTGTATCGAGGATCATCCCTGCCTGCATTTCGAACTCTGTTACTATCAGGCGATGGATTTCGCGATCGCGAAGGGGATGGGCCGGGTCGAGGCCGGGGCGCAGGGCACGCACAAGCTGGCGCGCGGCTATCTGCCCAGCCAGATCCATTCTTTGCATTACTTTCCCGAAGGCGGATTCCACAGTGCCGTGGCCCGCTATCTGCGCGAGGAACGCAGCGCAATCGACTATGAAATGCGCGCGATGGCCGAGTATGCGCCATTTCGCAAGACAACCTGAGGAGAACCATCATGCCCGAGAAATTGACCGACCGCAGCGCGCTGGACCCCCTGCTGGCCCGTGGCTGGCAGATGGTGGACGGGCGCGATGCCATCCGCAAGGAATTCACCTTTGCCGATTTCGTCGCGGCCTTTGGCTGGATGAGCAAGGTCGCGATGATCGCAGAGAAGATGGATCACCACCCCGAATGGTTCAATGTCTACAAGACCGTGCAGGTCACGTTGAGCACGCATGATGTGGGTGGCCTGTCCGGCCTCGATATCGCGCTGGCCGAAAAGATGGACAAGCTGGCCTGAGCCACGCGGGCTGAATTCCCCCTCGCATTGCGGCGCGATCCGGCCTATCGGGGGGCATGTCCGAACCCTTGCCCATTTTCCTTGCCTGCCTGCCGGGGCTGGAGCCCGCTCTGGCCGCCGAGGCCCGCGCCCTTGGCCTGCCCGAGCCGCGTGTGACAGCAGGCGGGGTCGATACCATGGGCAGCTGGCCCGACATCTGGCGCGCGAATATCGCGCTGCGCGGGGCCAGTCGCGTTCTGGTGCGCATCGGATCGTTCCGCGCGCTGCACCTGGCGCAACTGGACAAGCGGTCGCGGAAATTCGCCTGGGGTGAGTATCTCCGCCCCGATGTCCCGCTACGGGTCGAGGCACATTGCACCCGCTCCCGCATCTATCATCAGAAGGCCGCAGCGCAGCGCGTGGAGCGCGCGATTTCCGACACGCTGGGTGCCCCGGTTTTGGCCGAGGCCGATCTGCGTCTGATGGTGCGGATCGAAGATGATCTGGTCACGCTCTCGCTCGATACATCCGGCGAGGGGCTGCACAAGCGTGGTTACAAACTGGCCACCGGCAAGGCCCCGCTGCGCGAGACGATGGCGGCGCTGTTCCTGTCTCAGATGGGGTTTGATGGCAGTCAGCCTGTGCTCGACCCGATGTGCGGATCGGGCACATTCGTGATCGAGGCTGCCGAGATCGCAACTGGCCTTGCCCCCGGTCGGACCCGTCCATTCGCGTTCGAGCTGCTTGCGACGTATGATCCCAAGGTCAGCGCTGCGCTGCGGCAGCAGGAACCGCGCATGGGACCGCTGCAGTTTTTCGGCTATGACCGCGATCAGGGGGCGATCCAGAACAGCATCCGCAATGCCGACCGCGCGGGCGTGGCCCATTGCACCCGCTTTGCCTGTCAGCCCATCAGCGCGCTCAGCCGCCCGGATACGGAACCGGGGCTGATCATGGTCAACCCGCCCTATGGGGCGCGGTTGGGGAATGCGAAGCTGCTCTACGCCCTTTATGGCACGCTGGGTGAACGACTGCGCACAGAGTTCAAGGGCTGGCGCGTCGGGCTGGTCACGTCAGAGCGCAAACTGGCCCACGCCACCGGGCTGCCCCTGACCCCCGGCCCGCTGATCCCGCATGGCAGCCTGAAAATCCAGCTTTTCCAGAGCGCGCCGCTGTAGGGCGCAAGCGCGTTCAGTAGCTGCGGATCAGCCCCACCAGCCGTCCCTGCACCGCGACCTGATCGTCGCGCAGCAGGCGGGTTTCATAGGCCGGATTGGCCGCTTCCAGCGCGATCATCCCGTTCTGGCGGCGAAACCGTTTCAGCGTCGCCTCATGCCCCTCGACCAATGCGACGACGATATCGCCATTATCAGCCGTGTCCTGTTCGCGGATCACGACGATATCGCCATCATTGATGCCGAGATCGATCATGGAATCGCCCTGCACTTCCAGCGCGTAGTGGCTGGCGCGGCCCGACAGCATGCTGCCCGGCACAGTGACATCGGTCACAGCCTCGCTTATCGCCTCTATCGGGGTGCCCGCAGCGATCCGGCCCATGACCGGCAGGTTGAGCGCGGCGGCATCAACGGGCATGGCGGCAGCCGGGTTTGACGGCGCATCACGCGCCCCGCCATCGATTACCCGCGCCTCTGTCCGGTTCAGGGCGTCTGGCAGTTTCAGGACCTCTATCGCGCGGGCGCGATGGGGCAGACGACGGATGAACCCGCGTTCTTCCAGAGCTGTTATCAGACGATGAATTCCGGATTTGGACCGCAGATCGAGCGCATCCTTCATCTCATCGAATGAGGGGGCGACCCCCTCACGCTCCATCCGGTCATGGATCAGCTTCAGCAGGTCGATCTGCTTGCGTGTCAGCATGGCAATGGCCCTTCCGCCTGCGGTGTTCTGGTTTCAGCCCCACATATTCACACTATGTTCTACCTCTGTTCGACCCGTCTGTCAACGCCGCTTACAGCGCGATATAGCGCATCCGCGCGCCTGCAGGCTGGCCGGGGTCATGCGCGGGCTGGATCAGCAGCGCATCGGCGTGGCACAAGACCCCCAGAAGCGCGCTGTCCTGCTTTGCCATGGGCGTGATCGTGGCATCGGGACCAAGGCTTGCGCGCAGGAAATGGACGCGCGGGCCATTGGGCGGCAGATCCTCGGTCAGGGTCGCGCTGGCAGTGGGCAGGGGCCATGCCCCAAGGCCCAGCATGGCACGCAGCACCGGGCGCAGGAACAGATGCGCACAGACGATGCTGGAGACCGGGTTGCCGGGCAGGCCCAGCAGGACGGCATCGCCCATCCGCCCCGCCATGAGCGGCTTGCCGGGGCGCAGCGCGACCTTGTAAAACGCACGTTCTGCCCCCAACGCATCGGCCACGGGTCCGACCATGTCATGATCGCCGACTGACGCGCCGCCGATGGTCACGATCACATCCGCCCCGTCGGCCAGATCGAAAACGGCGTGCAGGCTGGCCTGGGTGTCCGAGGCGATGGGCAGGATGCGCGCGCGTGCCCCCTCTTCCTCGGCCATGGCCCTGAGCGCAAACGCGTTCGAGGCGATGATCTGGTCATCGCGCGGCACCTCTCCGGGCATGACAAGCTCATCGCCAGTGGCAATGATTGCGACATCTGGGTGGCGCGTGACGCTTGGGCGTGCGCAGTTCATCGCGGCCAGCAGCGCAAGATCGGTCGCGCGCAGTCGGCGCGGGGCCGAGAGCAGATCGCCCGCCCGGAAATCTGCGCCGCGCGGGCGGACATGCGGGCCGGGCCCTGGGTTGCCACCCAGGGTTACGACCTCGCCCTCGCGCGTGACATCCTCCTGGATGACAACATGTGTCGCCCCGTCGGGCACGGGCGCGCCGGTAAAGATCCGCACGGCCTGACCCGGCCCGACAGACCCGGCAAAGCGGTGCCCGGCAGGGGCAGCCCCGATGACGGTCAATCGCGCGCCGGGTTCGGGATGCCCAGCAATGGCATAGCCATCCATTGCCGAAGTCGCAAAGGGCGGCTGGTCGCGCTGCGCCGCGACAGGCGCGCGCAGCACCCGGCCTGCGGCCTGCGCCAGATCAACAGATTCGTGTTCCAGCACAGGGGCAAGGGCCAGCACACGCGCGAGCGCATCCTCATAAGAAATCATGCGCCGGCCTCATAGCGCCCGGATTTACCGCCCTCTTTCAGCACGACGCGAGTGGCCACGATTTCCATGGATTTCTCGGCAGCCTTGAGCATGTCATAGACCGTGAGCGCGGCCACCGTGGCAGCGGTCAGCGCCTCCATCTCGACCCCGGTCTGGCCGGTGGTGCGTACGTCGGCCCGGATACGAATGCCGGGAAGGTCCGCATCAGGGGTCAGGTCCAACGTGACCTTGCTGATCGGCAGCGGATGGCACAGCGGGATCAGATCGGCACAGCGTTTGGCCCCCATGATCCCCGCAAGCCGCGCCACGCCCAGAACATCGCCCTTTTTCGCGCGCCCCTCGGTCACCAATGCCAGTGTCTCGGGGCGCATGCGCACGGCGGATTCGGCAATCGCGCGGCGGGCGGTCACATCCTTGTCCGACACATCGACCATATGCGCATGGCCATCCGCGTCGAAATGGGTCAGCCGCGCCATGTCAGGCCCGCTCGGACAGGACGGGGTTGGCCAGCAGATCGCGGGTGGCCTGTGCCACATCCGCCTGCCGCATCAGGCTTTCCCCGATCAGGAAGGAGCGCGCGCCATAGCCTGCCATATCCGCCAGATCGGCCGGGGCGAAAAGCCCGCTTTCGGCGACCAGCAACTTGCCCTCGGGCACCCGCGTCGAGAGTTTGCGTGTCGTCTCCAGCGTCACCTCGAATGTATTGAGGTTACGGTTATTGATGCCCAGCAGGGGCGAGCGCAATTCCAGTGCGCGGTCGAGTTCGGGGCCGTCATGCACCTCGACCAGAACATCCATGCCCCATTGGGTCGCGGCCTCTTCCAATTCATGCGCCTGCGCGTCCGAGACAGAGGCCATGATGATCAGGATGCAATCGGCATGCAGCGCGCGCGCCTCGGCCACCTGATAGGTGTCATACAGGAAATCCTTGCGAAGCACAGGCAGGCTGGTGGCGCTACGCGCCTGCCCCAGGAAGGCATCCGCACCCTGAAAGCTGGGGCCGTCGGTCAACACGCTAAGGCAGGTCGCACCGCCTGCCTCATAGGCGCGGGCCAGTTCGGGCGGGTCGAAATCCGCGCGGATCAACCCCTTGGACGGGCTGGCCTTCTTGATCTCGGCAATCAACCCGTAGCCGGTTGCTTGTGCCTTTTGCAGGGCACTCAGAAACCCGCGCGGGGCAGGGGCGGCGCGCGCATCCTCTTCCACGGTGGCAAGCGGGCGCGCGGCCTTGCGGGCGGCAATCTCTTCCAGCTTGTAAGCCTTGATCTTGTCGAGAATGGTGGCCATGCGCCCCCCTTACTTTGTCACCGGGCTGATCTGTGCCAGCGTCTGCACCGCACGCATTGCCGCGCCCGAGGCGATACTGTGACGCGCCAGTTCGACACCCGCGCGCAAATCCGACACACGATCTGCGACCATCAACGCAGCCGCAGTATTCAGCAATACCGCGTCGCGATACGCGGCGTGCCCATCGCCCGCCAGCACAGCACGCAACGCTACGGCATTTTCGGCGGGGCTGCCGCCGATCAACTCCTCGAACGGGTGGACAGGCAGGCCCGCCTCTTCCGGGTGGACGCTGAAGCTGCTCACCTGCGAGCCATCCAGCGCAACAATCTGGCTTTCGGCTGCGATGGACAACTCATCCGTGCCATCGCCGCCATGCACGAGCCATGCTTTCTCCGCGCCCAGCGCCTGTAGCGTTTCGGCCATCGGGCGCAGCAGGTCAGGCGAAAACGCCCCGGTCAACTGCCGCTTCACCCCCGCCGGATTGGTCAGCGGCCCGAGGATGTTGAAAATCGTGCGCGTGCCAAGCTCCATCCGGACAGGGCCGACATGGCGCATGGCGGGGTGATGCATGGGCGCCATCATGAAGCCGATCCCGGCCTCACGCAGGGCACGCTCAACCACCTCTGGCCCGGCCATCACCTCGATCCCCAGCGCGCCCAGCGCATCCGCCGCGCCTGATTTCGATGACAGGTTGCGGTTGCCATGCTTGGCCACCGGCACACCCGCGCCCGCAACCACAAAGGCCGTCGCGGTCGAGATGTTGAGCGTGCCCTTGCCGTCACCACCCGTGCCGACGATATCCATTGCCCCCTCTGGCGCGCGGACCTTGACGCATTTGGCGCGCATCACCGCGGCGGCGGCGGCGTATTCGTCCACAGTCTCGCCGCGCGTGCGCAGCGCCATCAGCAACCCGCCCATCTGCGCGGGCGTCGCCTGCCCTTCGAACAGCAGATCAAACGCCTGTTCCGCCTCGGCCCTGGTGAGTGGGCGGGTAGCGGCCAGACCGATCAGGGGCTTGAGATCCTGCATCACGCCACCACTGCCGTCTGGTCCAGAAAGTTGCGCAGCAGCGCGTGGCCGTGTTCGGACCGGATGCTTTCGGGGTGGAACTGCACGCCCTCGATCGGCAACTCGCGATGCCGCAACCCCATGATCAACCGATCGTCCAGCCAGCTTGTGACCTCCAGACAGCCCGGCAGACTGTCGCGTTCGACCACGAGCGAATGATAGCGCGTCGCCATCAGGGGCGAGGGAAGACCGCTGAACACGCCTTGCCCGGAATGATGCATCGCACCCAGCTTGCCATGCACGATGTCGGGCGCGCGCACGACGCGCCCGCCAAAGGCCTGCCCGATGCTCTGATGGCCCAGACAGACACCCAGCAGGGGCACGCGTGCCTCGGCTGCGGCAAGCGTCAGGGGCAGGCAGATGCCCGCCTGATCGGGGTCACAGGGGCCGGGCGACAGCACAATCCCCGACGGGCGCAGCGCCATGGCCTGCTGCACATCCAGCGCATCATTGCGCCGCACGACGACATCTGCCCCCAACTCGCCCAGATAATGGACAAGATTGTAGGTAAAGCTGTCATAGTTATCGATCAGAAGCAGCATTGCAGGCACCCGGGGCCACAGAACACCTTGCCTACATGCCCGCCACCCTTGCCAAAGGTCAAGGCCAGCAGGCGCAATCCGTTTGATCCGGGCATCGTTTTGTGGGACAGTTTCACCCAAGGCGCGGCACAAGCGCCGTGACAAGTCAGGCAGTCGTCAAGGAGCGGGTCGTGAACACGAGTCTTCTGGCAGGTTTGGGCGCCGGAACCGGGCTGGTTCTGGCAACAGGTATCGGGTTGAGCGTGCTGTATCCGCCAGAGACCGGACCCGCAGTTGCGCCACCCGCCGCACAGACGGAGGACACGGCCCCGCCCGAGCCTGAGCGCGCGCCGCTCGCCACGTTGGACACTGCAGAGGATGAGGGTGCCGAAGACGCGCCAGCATTGCTTGATCCGGAGTCCGAGGCCGAGATCGCAGAGGACGCACAGGAGACGGCGGAAACCGCGCCTGACACCGACACGCCCGATGTTACGGAAGGGTCAGAGTTTGATCCGGCCGAGATGACGGAGAGCGTATCGCCGTCAGACGAAACCGCGCCCGATGCTGACGCGTCGGACGCGCCCGACATTGACTCCGCTGAAATGGCAGAAAGCGCGCCACCGGCAGAGGAGGCCGCCCCCGACACAGACGCCACGGAAACACCTGATCTGGCCGCCACGGAAGAGGCCGCGCCATCGGTATCCGAAACAGCAGCGGACAGCCCTGGCACCCCTGCCGACCCCGACCCGGCAGGCGCGATATCGACCCCGGCCCCGCAACCCGATGTCCCGCAGTCTGACATGGCGGATGACGCCCGCGATCTGGCCGAAGACGCCCGACCCGCTGTCCCGCCCTCCGAGGCGCAGGTTGCGCTCAGCGGCCTGCCGCGCGCAATCCGGCCCGGATTGCGCAGCGATGGCGGCCTGCCGCAGATCACCCCGCCCGCACAGGCCGCCCCCGACAGCGCGGAACCTGAAGCAGGCAATGGCACAGGCGCGGCGGATGACCCCGCCGAGGTCACACAGCAGGACAGCCCGACCATGCCCGGCGTCCGGTCTGTCGGCCTGCCGCAGCTTGGGCTGCGCGACGGCTTGCCGAGTACCGAATCCGATGTGCCGCCTGTGACTGACTCGCAACGCTCGGCGGTTGAACGCAATTCGCTTTACGAGGGCATATCAGGCTCTGGCCCACGCATGGCGCTTGTTCTGGGCGATCCTGGCCTGCCCATGCCCATCCGCCGCGATCTGGCCGCGATGGACCTGCCCATGACCATCGCGCTCAATCCGCTTGACCCCAGCGCCTCGGATGCCGCCGAAGTGTATCGCGCAGGGGGCAAGGAAGTGCTGATCATGGCCTCCAGTCTGCCCGACGGGGCAACGGCCTCTGACCTCGATGTGAATTTCAACGCCTATTTCAGCGCGCTGCCGCAGGCAGTGGGTGTGCTTGACCTGCCCGAAGGCGGCTTTACCCGCAACGCCCGCTTGCTGGATAATGTCCTGCCGCTGCTGGCGCAGGATGGCCATGGGCTTGTGAGCTTTGGCGGCGGCCTGACCGCCGTGGACCGCGCCGCGCAAGCCGCTGATGTCGCGCAGACCGAGGTGTTTCGGGTGCTGGACGCGGGCGGCGAGAGTCCCTTCACCAT
Organism: Paracoccaceae bacterium; assembly: GCA_007695345.1. Classification (GTDB taxonomy): domain Bacteria; phylum Pseudomonadota; class Alphaproteobacteria; order Rhodobacterales; family Rhodobacteraceae; genus Roseinatronobacter. The sequence continues at coordinate 14,810 of REDZ01000062.1, forward strand.
TCGCCGGTATCTGGACCGCGCCGTGTTTCAGGCCAGCCAGATGGGTCAGGTCGTCGTCTTTGGTGACGCATCCAATGAGGACACGATGGAAGCGCTGGACATGTGGCTGACCGACGGGTTGGCCGATCAGGTCACGCTGGTGCCGATCTCGGGCATTCTGCTGGCCGATGACTGATGCGCCGGGGAAATTGGGCTTGAGGGGCATGCGCCTTGTGGCTAGGACAGGGGGCCGGGCGGCCCCTTGCTGGAACTGGTAGACAGACCAGACTTAAAATCTGAGGCTCGTATGAGCGTGTGGGTTCGAGTCCCACAGGGGCCACCACCGGCCGCCGCGCACAATCGCTATCCGCAAGCCCGAGGCTTGCGGTATCGCGCAACGCCCCAACCAGATTGCAAATTTTCCACGCCTCGCGCATAAGCGTGCAAATCGCAGCGGAGTGCTGGAATGAACTATCTGGAATTCGAAAAATCGTTGGCCGAGATCGAAGGCAAGGCGACCGAATTGCGCGCGATGGCCGCATCCAACCCAGAGATGGATGTATCCCGCGAGGCGGCCGCGCTGGACCAGAAGGCCGAGAAGATCCTGATCGACCTGTATAAAGGTCTGACGCCCTGGCGGAAATGTCAGGTCGCGCGCCACCCTGACCGGCCCAATTGCAAGGATTATGTGGACGCGCTGTTTGACGAGTTCACCCCGCTGGCAGGCGATCGCAACTTTGGCGAGGATGACGCCATCATCGGCGGGCTGGGGCGCTTGCAGGGGCGCGCGGTCATGGTCATCGGGCAGGAAAAGGGCACCGATACCCAAAGCCGCCTTAAGCACAATTTCGGCATGGCCCGCCCCGAGGGGTATCGCAAGGCGATCCGCCTGATGGGACTGGCCGATCATTTCGGCCTGCCGGTCATCACGCTGGTGGACACACCCGGCGCCTATCCGGGCAAAGGCGCGGAAGAGCGCGGGCAGGCAGAGGCGATTGCCCGCTGCACGCAGAAATGCCTGCGTCTGGGCGTGCCGCTGGTGTCGGTCATCATCGGTGAGGGGGGCTCTGGCGGGGCAGTGGCGCTGGCGACGGCGAACACGGTCGCGATGCTGGAACACTCGGTCTATTCCGTCATCTCGCCCGAAGGCTGCGCGTCAATCCTGTGGAAAGATGCCGAAAAGATGCGCGAGGCCGCCGAAGCCCTGCGCCTGACCGCGCAGGATCTGCGCAAGCTGGATGTGATCGACCGAATCATCCCCGAACCGCTGGGCGGCGCGCAGCGCGACCCGCAGGTGATGATCAAGGCCGTGGGGGCAGCGCTGCAAGACATGCTGCGCGGGCTGGAAGGCAAGGACGCCGCCACCCTGCGCGCCGAGCGGCGCAAGAAATTCCTGGACATGGGCGCGCACGGCCTTGTGGCCTGAGCGCGCCCTGCGCGCTCAGGGCAGAATACGGATAGGCGTGCCGTCACGGACCATGGCGTAGATATCTTCCATCTCGCGGTCGGTTACGGCAATGCAGCCATCGGTCCAGTCGCCGCGCGCGTTCTGAAAGTTCGGGCCGCGGCCGTGAATGAAAATATCGCCGCCGGGCCGCCAGCCATTCGTGCGCGCGCGTGCCTTGTCCTCTTCATTCGGGTAGTCGATGCCGATGGACAGGTGAAACCGGCTGTTCGGGTTGCGCCGGTCGATGATATAGTCGCCCTCGGGCGTGCGCCGGTCCCATTCGCGCTGCTTGTGCCCGATAGGATTGCCCCCCAGATCGACATTGAAGCTGCGCAGCCGCGTGTGGTGATGATACAGTTCCATCCGGCGCGCGGCCTTGTGCACGACGACTTGCGTCACTTCAGGGCCATTATAGGTGCGGAACTTGCTCGGCGGCTCGCCGCAGGCTGCCAACAGTCCCAGCAGGACGATGGCGAACAGAACGCGGATGAAATTCATTTTTACTGCCTCGGTTTTTTTCCGAGGACAATGCCGCAGCCGCATGATTCTGCCAAGCACTAGCGGGGCCGCACCCCGGACCCCGCGCTCACAAACGCGTTATTCTGCCGGGCCGCGTTGCGCCTTTTCCTGTTCCGACAGCCGCTCCTCGATCGCAGCCAGACGTTTGAGCACTTCGGTCCGGTAGTCATCGGTCGCCTGATTGCTCTCGGCGGCATGGGCGTCCTGCATCGAATTCACGATCAGACCGACCAGCAGGTTCACCACCGCGAATGTCGTGACCATGATGAAGGGCACGAAGAAGGCCCAGGCATAGGGATAGACCTCCATCACCGGGCGCACGATTCCCATGGACCACGATTCCAGCGTCATGATCTGGAACAGCGAATAGGCCGAATTTCCCAGATCGCCGAACCAGTCGGGGAAGCTGTCGGAAAACAGCTTGGTGGCCATCACGGCACCGATATAGAACAGCATTCCCATCAGCAGAAAGACCGATCCCATCCCCGGCAACGCCTTGATGAAGCCCTCGACCACGCGGCGCAGGTTGGGACTGACCGAGATGACACGCAGCAGGCGCAGGATACGCAGCGCACGCAGCACGCTGAAGGTCTGCGCGCCGGGCATCAGCGAGATGCCCACGATCAGGAAATCAAAGATGTTCCAGCCCGAGCGCCAGAACTGCCCCCGCTGCGCATGGAATTTCAGCGCCAGCTCGATCACGAAGATCGTCAGGCAGGCCGTGTCCAGCCCGATGATCAGCGGCCCGGCGACGTCCATGATCGTGCCAGAGGTTTCCATCCCCAGCAGGATCGCATTGAACAGGATGACAGCAATGATCCCGTTGCGCACCCAGGCCAGTTCCAGAAAGGCGGCGGTCTTCTCTCGGCTCAGCATGCGTCCTCCCAAAGTGGCGCGGATGTCGGGGGCGATATGCTATCTTGTGAATTGTGCCGCAAGCTCGACATGCGGGCTGAAGCGGAATTGATCGATCAATTGCACCCAATCGAGGCGATAGCCCCCCTCGATGAGCACTCTCGCATCACGCGCAAAGGTCACCGGGTTGCAGGACAATGCGGCTATGCGGGGAATACGGCTGTCGGCCAGCGCCGCGGCCTGTGCCGCCGCCCCGGCGCGCGGTGGGTCGATGATCGCGGCGTCAAAGCGCACGAATTCCTCGGGCAGGACCGGGTTGCGGAACAGATCGCGCGCTTCGGTCGTCACGCGCTTCACGCCAGTGGCCTGCCGCCAGCCCTGGTTTAGCGCGTCCAGCATCGCGGCCTCGCCCTCGACCGCATGGATTTCCGCCTGCGCCGCCATCGGCAGGCTGAATGTGCCGCAGCCAGCGAACAGGTCCACGATCCGGGGCGCGCTGCCGACAGCCTCGCGTATGGCATCCAGCATCGCAGTTTCGGCCTCTGGCGTGGCTTGCAGAAAGGCGCCTGGCGGGGGTGTGACGCGGGCGGGGCCAAAGGCGTGCCAGGGCGGCGCGGCCTGGGCGATCACCTCACCCTCATAGCTCAGGCGGGCGAGCTGCGCCTGCCCGGCCCATTGCCCCAGTGCGGCGCGCAAGGGGCCATCGAGCGGCTTGCCCCCGCTGATGGCAAGGTCCAGCCCGGCACCCGACCGCGCCAGCGCCAGCGCGAGGCTCGCCTTGCGGCTGCCTGCCATCACTGTCACGGCTTCCAGCAAAGGCCGCGCTGCCGTCAGATCCGGATGCAGGATCAGGCAGTCGGGCACTGGCGTGATGACATGCGAGGCCCGCCCGTGAAACCCCACCAGCGCCCCGGCTTTCAGCCGTCGCCCGGCAAATGTGGCCCGCCTGCGCGAATAGAGCGGCGAGACATGCGCAGCGCGGAACGTCACCTCCAGCCCCTGCGCGGCAAGGGCGCGGGCGATCACGTCCTGCTTCCAGTCCGTGACAAACCCCTCGCGCGCATGTTGCAGCGCGCAGCCACCGCAAGCGCGGTAATGCGGACAGGGCGGGCGGATGCGTTCGGGCGATGGGGTGATGATCCGGGGCGCCGCCATGCGCCCGTCGGTGACATCGCCCTCGATCACCTCGCCCGGCAGCGTGCGGGGCGCATAGACTGGCCCTTCGGCCACGCCATCGCCGTGATGGCCCAGTCGCTCGATGGTCAGCGCGCTCATATCCGCCGCGCAACGGTCAGGGCATAACCATCCGGCGACAAAACCGTGGCCTCGCGCAGCCCGTGGGGCTTGTCGCGCGCGCGTTCCAGCACGGCATCGGGGTCGGCACGCGCAACCACAGCATCCGGGTCCAGCCCGAACAGATAGATCTGCGCCCCGGCCCCGCGCGGCGGCATGTCCGGCAACAGCGCCAGCAGCGGATGCGCGCCGAATGTTGCGTCGGAGTGAAACTGCATCAGCATTCCGTCATGGCGGATGATGGCGAAATCGGCGCTCTGGCGCACCACCTGCAGCCCCAGCACATCGCACAGAAACCCGGCCGTCGCCCGCACATCGCGGCACAACAGGTTCAGTCCGATCCCGCGCAGGGCATGGCCGATATCGGTGGGCTCTGCCGTCGCCAAATCCACGCTCACACCAATTCCTCGTCGTCGTCGCAGCCCAGAAACCCGCCTGATTGCCGCGTCCAGAAGCGGGCATAGACGCCCTCGCGTGCCAGCAAGTCGTCATGCGAGCCCTGTTCGATGATCTGTCCGTCATCCAGCACGATAATCCGGTCCAGCCGCGCGATGGTGGACAACCGGTGCGCGATGGCCAGCACGGTCTTGCCTTCCATCAGTGGCTCCAGCGCGTCCTGCACCGCCGCCTCCACCTCGGAATCGAGCGCCGATGTCGCCTCATCCAGCACGAGGATCGGGGCGTCCTTCAGAAACGCCCGCGCCAGCGCGATCCGCTGGCGCTGTCCGCCCGACAGCCGCACACCGCGTTCGCCCAGATGCGCGTCATAGCCCTTGCGGCCCTGATGATCTTCCAGTTCCAGAATGAACTCATGCGCCTCGGCGGCCTGTGCGGCGGCCTCGACCTCGGCGCGGGTGGCATCAGGGCGGCCATAGGCGATATTGGCATAGGCAGAACGGTTGAACATCGCCGTTTCCTGCGTGACCATGGCGATATTGCGCCGCAGGCTTTCCTGCGTGACGCCCCGGATATCATGACCGTCGATGGTGATGCGCCCGCCCTCGACATCATAGAGCCGCAACAAGAGCGCGAGCAGCGTGGATTTCCCCGCGCCCGAGGCGCCCACGATCCCGATTTTCTCACCCGGCGTGACCGACAGGCTCAGCCCCGACACACCCCCCGTCTGCCGGCCATAAGCGAAATCCACATCCTCGAACCGCACCGCACCCTGCACCCGGCCCAGCGCAACCGATCCCGGCGCGTCCTGAAGCGTCGGGCGTGGGGTCAGGGTTTTCATGCCGTCCTCGATCTCGCCGATATTGCTGTAGATCGCCATCAAAACGAAACTGACCCAGCCTGTCATCTGCGCAATCCGGATCGCGACCGCGCCCGCCGCCGCGATATTGCCCGCGCTCGCCGCACCCAGCGTCCACAGCCAGACTGTCCCGCCGATCAGCAGCACAGGCAGCAACCCCGCCACGGCCATCAGCCAGAAGCGGAACCAGACCTGCACTTCGCCGAATTCGACCGCGCGGTCGCGAAAGACGCCCATCGCGTTCAGCGCGGCGCGATCCTCGAATTCGGAATGCGCGAACAGCTTGACGGTCTTGATATTGGTGATGGTGTCGACCACCTGCCCGCTGACCTGCGCCCGCGCGCCTGCCCGCGCACCGGAGCGCGCGCGCACCTGCGGCAGGAAATAACGGATAAGTGCCAGATACCCCACCAGCCAGACCGCCAGCGCCAGCGCCACCCGCAGATCGATGGTCAGCAGCAGTATGACCGACCCAATGATCGAGGCCAGCGCGAACGCCATCGTGTTGATGGTTTCATTCGCCACATCGGTCAGCGCGCGCGCGGTCTGCACCTGTTTCTGCGCGATCCGGCCCGCGAAATCATTGTCGAAAAACGTAACCGGCTGGCCCAGTGTCCAGCGGTTCAGCCGCGACTGCACCAGCACATAGACATTGGGCGTCACCACGATGCTGTTCGCGGCCGAGGACAGGCCGAATGATACAGGCCGCAGCACCACAAAGAACAGCACGAACAACGCCATCAGGCCCAGATGCTCGGCAAAGAACGTGCCGGGGTCCGACGCGACCACTGCATCCACCACCAGCCCCAGCAACAGCGCCGAGATCACCTCGGTCGAGCCGACGATGGCCGAGATCAGCGCCGCAAGCAGCAGCACCGGCCACGCCCCGCGCACTGACCACAGGATGAAGGGCCAGAGCGTGCGCGGCGGGTCGCTGTCTGCGGGCGCAAAGGCGTCGATAAGACTGGCGAGCCGCTGGGCGGGGCCATGGGTCAGGTCGGGATCTGAAGTGGTTTTCTGTAGCACGCGGCCCCCTGCAATGCGCTTGATATAGGCGGGCACCAGGCCAAAGGCCAGCCGCCGGCACGGTCAGCCCAGCAGATCGGGTTTTTCCAGCCGGAAATCGGACGCGATCCAGCGTGCCTCGGCTTCTTTCAGGGCCAGACCGAGTGCTGGGCCGTGCAGATGGGGCAGATCGCGCGCGCGCAAGGGAAAGCGCGCGGCAGCGCCGCGCGCAACCTCTGACTGCCAGTCGGGCGGGAGCGGCTGGTCCAGTAGCGCCGCGCGCACCAGCACCACATCACGGGCCAGATCGGCACCCAAGCGGTAACCCAGTTCCGCAGGTGGGGTCATGGCGCCCAGCGCGGCGCGCCCGCGGTCCAGCGCCTGCGCTTCGCGCTTTGTCAGCCGCAGACGGTCGGTCTGCCCGCCAAGGGCCAGCAGGCGGCGCAGGCTGGATGGCACAGCGCCCGCTTCCAGATGCACCAGCGGCGCCAGCACCCGCGCATCCGCGCCAGGCAGAACCTGCGCCAGCACCCCGGTCTGCGCCATCGCAGCGACAGCCGGCGCAGGGTCGGGCGCGGCCAGCAGCTTGCGCATCTCGGCCCCGATCCGCTCGGCCGAGAGTTGCGCAATACCCTCGACCCCGCGCGCGCAGGCATCCAGCGCGTCCGGGTCAAGCCCCTGTGCCGGGTCGCCATATTGCGCCTGAAAGCGGAAGAAGCGCAGGATGCGCAGATAATCTTCGGTGATTCGCGCGGTTGCGTCCCCCACGAATCGGACCCGGCGCGCCTGCACGTCGGGCAGACCGCCCAACGGGTCCAGCACCTGCCCGTCAGCCTGCGCATAAAGCGCATTGATGGTGAAATCGCGCCGCGCTGCATCCTCTGCCACATCCTCCGAGAAAGCGACCGTCGCGTGGCGACCATGGGTTTCGACATCGCGGCGAAAGCTCGTGACCTCATACCCGTGCCCGTCCAGCACCAGCGTCACCGTGCCATGCGCCAGCCCCGTAGGCACGGCGCGCAGCCCCCCCGCTTCGGCCAGCGTCATCACATGTTCGGGGCGCGCATCGGTCGCGATATCAACATCGCTGACAGGCACATCCATCAAGGCGTTGCGCACGCAACCGCCCACGACCAGCGCCTGATGCCCGTCCTCCGCCAGCAGCGCCAGCACAGGCTGCGCACGGGTCAGCCACCCGCCCGCTATCCGCATCGCGACACCCGTTCGGCCAGCCCGCGCAGGATGCGCGCGGTCGCCCCCCAGATGTAATAAGGCCCCCAGGGCACGATGTAATAGTTGCGCCAGGTGCCCCGCCACATCCGACGCTCGACCCGGAACTGGCCAAGGTCCAGCACATGATCCAGCGGCACGGCGAAGATCTCTGCCACCTCGCCGGGTTCGGGTCGATAGGCGACGGGCGCCGTGATCTGCGCCAGAACTGGCGTGATCTGAAACCCGGTCACGGTTTCATGCGGCGGCAGCAGGCCCAGCACCTTGACGCTGGAGGCGGGCAGTCCGACCTCTTCGCGCGCCTCGCGCAGCGCGGTGGCGGTCAGATCGGGATCATCCGCATCCTGCCGACCGCCCGGAAAGGCGATCTGGCCGGGATGGTTGCGCAGGGTCGAGGCGCGCTTGGTCAGGATCAGTTCTGCACCCAGCGCCCCGCGCTGCACCGCGACCAGCACGGCAGCAGGGCGGAGCTTGCGCGTTTCAGGCAGCACCACATCGGGATTCAGGTCAAAATCACTGGAACTTACGCCCGACACATCCAGCGCGGCACGCAAACGCGCCGCAGGATCAGCCGTCATCGCCGCTGGCCTCGAACCCCAGCGTCGCGGGGTCGAGCACGTAATGCGCGCCGCAAAACTGGCAGTCCGCCGTTACAACCCCCTCATCCGTGGTCATGGTCGCGATATCCTTGGCCGAATAGATCGACAGGCTGTTGCGCACCTTGTCCTCGGAACAGGAGCATCCGAAATGAACGGGCTGAGGGTCGAAGATGCGCGGCGTTTCCTCATGGAACAGACGCAGCAGCAATTCCGGCGGCTGGACCGAGGGGCCGACCAGTTCCAATGGCTCGACCGTGTCCAGCAGCAGATTGGCGCGCGCCCAATCCTCGGACATGGTGTCACGCTCGCGCGGGGTTGCCCCGGCGGCCTGCGGCATGTGCTGCAACATCACGCCGCCTGCGCGCCATGCCTCTTCCGCGCCGCGCAGCGCAGACTTGCCAAGGCTGAGCGCGAAACGCGTGGGCAATTGCTCTGACTGTTCGAAATACGCCTCGGCGCAGTCGGACAGCGAGGCGCCCGCGATGGGGGTGATGCCCTGATAGGGTTCCATGTCGCGCCCCTGATCCAGCAGGATTGCGAAATACCCCTTGCCGATCTGGGGAAACCCGGGGGCCTGACGGCTCAGCGCCTCGGCATCGAAACTGGCATAGGCGCGGATACGCGCGGGCGCACCCTCATCCTCGGGGGCGACGTAATCCGTCGCGATCAGCCGGAGCGGGCCATCGCCGCGAACCTGCAGTGACAGCCGCCAGCGCAGCTTGATGGTCTGCCCGATCAGCGCAGTCAGCAGCACTGCCTCGGCCACCAGCGCCTCGACCGGGGCGGGGTAGTCGTGGCGCGTCAACAGCCGCTCCAGCGCGGAATCCAGCCGCGCGACGCGCCCGCGGATATCGCAGGCGTCCAGTTGAAAGGGAAGCACCGTGTCATCCCAGGCGATTTGTCCGCCAATGCTCATGCCAACTCCTGTCTGGCGCTTCCATGCCCCGCCAATCCGGCACGGGGCAGCGCCACTCACCCCCTCATATAAGAAGGATGCGGGCAGTGCCAACAGGTTCAGGCCGGGCCGCGCGCGCGGCTCAGGCCTACATCGCGATGCCGCGATAATAGCGCGTGGTCCCTTCCGGGGGTTGCACGGGCTGGTCATATTCAAGCAGGGCTCCTGACACGTCATCGTCGAATTCCTCTTTCCCCGACCACGCCGTCAGTTCCCATTTCATCGCATCCAGAAATTCCGCGCCGCGTGACTGCGCAAGCTTGCCCAGCACCTTGTGCAGCCGCGCATCGCCGAATTCCCGGCCATCCTGCGTCATGCATTCGGATATGCCGTCGGAATACAGAAACAACCGGTCGCCGGGGAAAAGCTGCGCCAAAACCGGAGTGTACACCGCGCCGGGCACCAGGCCGATGGGCAACCCGCCCTGGCCCAGAAACTCGACCTGACCGCCCGCGCGCTGGATCAGCGGGTGCGGATGGCCTGCCTGCACCAGCGCGATCTGCCCGGTGCTCAGGTCAATATCCGCATAGGCAATGGTCAGGTAGGATTCGGTCTCGATCTCCTGCAGCATCAGGTCATTCATCCGCGCCGCGACATCATGCGGCGCACGGGCGATAACAGTGCCGTCATGGCGGTCGCGGGTCAGGGCGATATTCTGGCTTTGCGCACCGCCCGCGAACAGCCCGCCGATTCGCGCACCCAGCATCGCGGCTGCAACGCCATGCCCCGATACATCGATGGAATAGACCCCGATCCGCGTTGCGCTGATCATGAAGGTGCCGACCATGTCGCCCCCCACATGGCCCGAGGATTGGAGCAACAGAGACAGCCGCGCCCCATCAAACTCATGCACGCGCTGGCGCAGAAGCGATTGCTGCAGGCGCCGCGCTTCCATCAGGTCGCGATCCACGGCGTCATAGAGAAGCTGCAATTCATCCAGCGCGGCGCGCAACTCGGTGTTCTGGCGCATGGCCTGCGCCTCGGCCCGGCGGGCCTGTTCACGGGCATGGTGCAGTTCGGTGACATCCACGCGCGCGCCCACACGCCCGCCATCCGCTGTCGGGCGTTCGGCGATCTGCAGGACACGACCATCGGGCAGGTGCTGGCGCACGGTTTCGCCATCGCGATGGGCACGCATACGTTCGGCCAGCCAGGCCTCCTCGCGCCCGACCGCTTCGGGGAATTGCCCCTTGGCAAGTGCATGGCGCAGCATGTCTTCGAACCGGGCCCCCTCGACGATCACGTCGATACTGCGGTCATACATCTCTCGAAAGCGGCTATTGGCCAGAACCAGCCGGTCCTGCGCGTCGAAAAAGACAAAGCCATCATCCAGCGCCTCGACCGCGTCGATCAGCCGGGCGCGGGCAAGACGCACTTCGCGTTCCTTGGCCAGCAACCGTTCGCCCGCATTGATGCGCGCGCGCAATTCATGCGCGCAGACAGGTTTGGTCAGAAAATCATCCGCGCCGACATCCAGCCCCTCGGCCACGGCATGCGTGTCGTTTTTCGAGGTCAGCAGAATGAAATAGCTGTAATGTTCCCGCGGCTGGGCGCGAAAGGCGCGGCAGAAATCCAGCCCGTCCATCTGCGGCATGATCCAGTCCGACAGGATCAGGTCGAAATGCCGGTCTGCGCACATCTCCAGCGCCTGCGCGCCGGTTTCCGCCTCTGCCGTGGTGTAGCCCCAGCCTTGCAGATGGCGCGCAAAGATCATCCGCTGAACGCGGCTGTCATCCACGATCAGCGCCTGGCGGCCCGTGGCTTGGCCCGTATCGGGCAGGGAATGATTGTCTTGAACGCCCATGGCCTGTATTCTGACACCAGCTAATGCGTAATCCACTGTGCCAGTAGCGCGTTAACATGCGTTGAAAATATAAAATTTTCGGTTTTTTCCCGTGGCGGGTAACGACCGAGCAGGGTTATCCGCATACGATCACGACAGGCGCAGATGCGAGGCAGACATGATCAACTGGACGCGCATTCAGGAACTGTATGAGGATTTCGGGGCAGACGGGGCCGAGGATCTGTTCGCAGCCTTTCTGGAAGAGACGCAGGAAGGGCAGGAGCGGCTGGAAGCAGCCACCACACCCGACACCCTGCAGTCAGAGTTTCATTTCCTGAAAGGCGCCGCGCTGAACATGGGCTTTGATGAGGTTTCCGCGCTTTGCGAACAGGGCGAACAGCGTGCGCGCGACGGCCAGGAGGCATCCGATCTCAAGGCGCGGGTGCTGAGTGTGTTGCCCGCCACATGCGCGCAGTTCCGTCAGGAATGGCGCAGCCGCGTCGGGCTGGCTTGAGGACGCGCCCTCAGATCACGAAGCCCGCCATCACGTCATCTTCGGTGATGTCGGTAAACGTGAACCCCTGCGCGGCCATCCGCTCATACAGTGTGGCGAAATTCTCGGGGCGTGTCGTTTCAATCCCGATCAGCACCGTGCCGAAATTTCGCGCGGTCTTTTTCAGATACTCGAACCGCGCGATATCATCCTCGGGGCCAAGGGTTTCCAGAAAATCGCGCAGCGCACCGGGGCGCTGGGGCAGCCGCAACATCATGTATTTCTTTGTCCCCTGATACCGCATGGCGCGTTCCTTGACCTCTGGCAAGCGCTCGAAATCGAAATTCCCGCCCGAGGCAAGGCAAACCACTGTCTTGCCCACGATCTGTTCTGCCAGCGCGGGCAGCACATCGACCGACAGCGCACCTGCGGGTTCCAGAACGATCCCTTCGACATTCAGCATGTCGAGGATGGTGATGCAGATGCGGTTTTCCGGCGCGATCAGCACATCCTCGAACGCCACGTCGCGCAACTGGGCAAAGGTATGCTCTCCGATCCGCGCCACAGACGCGCCATCGACAAAACTGTCCAGCCCCTGCAACGTCACCGGGCCGCCCTGCTGCAGCGCTGCGCGCAGGCTGGCCCCGCCCGCGGGTTCCACGTAGCGCAGCGCGGTTTGCGTACCCATCGCGCGCAGATAGCGCGTCACACCTGCGCTCAGGCCACCGCCGCCCACTGGCAGCACCACCATATCCGGCGCGCGCCCCAGCTGCGCCAGCATCTCGACCGCAACACTGGCCTGCCCCTCGATCACATCAGCATCGTCAAAAGGTGACAGGAAATGCGCCCCGGCCTGCGTGCAGAACGCCTGTGCTGCCGACAGGGACTGGTCGAAAATATCGCCCACCAGCCGGATCTCGACCTGGTCGCCGCCGAAAGCACGGGTCTTCATGATCTTCTGCTGCGGGGTCGTCACCGGCATGAAGATCGTTCCCTGCACGCCGAAATGGCGGCAGGCGAACGCCACCCCCTGCGCATGGTTGCCCGCACTGGCACAGACGAAATGGCGCTGATCGGGGGGTTGGTCCAACCGTTTGCGCATGGCGGTAAAGGCACCGCGGATCTTGTAGCTGCGCACGGGGCTCAGGTCTTCGCGTTTCAGCCAGATATCGGCGCCGAACCGGTCTGACAGATACGCGTTGCGCGTCAGCGGCGTTGGCGGAAAGACCGCACGCATGGCCTGAGTTGCAGCCTGCGCCGCCGTCTGGAAATCAGTCATGTGCGGGGCCTTTCTCCAGCACCGCGCGCACAGCATCGGGCATGGCGGTCGATTTGCGCGTGCCGGGGTCGAAAAACACCTCGACCGCGTCATAGGTGGCGTGCAAAACGCCCGTATCGGCATGTAGCATCCGCATGTGAAAGGCGCAGCTTTTCGTCCCGATCCGCGACACCGCCCCCTCAACCACGATCAGATCGCCTGCGGTCAGTTCGCGGATGAAGCGCGTCGTCACCTCTGCCGCGACCGTATGCACGCCATATTCACGCTGCATGACGGAATAGGGCAGGCCCAGCGCTGTCCAGATGTGATAGCAGGCATCGTCGAAAAACGGCGCATAGTGGCGCACATTCATATGCCCGAAATGATCGTGATGCCACGGATGCACCACCGCGCGCACAAGTTCCAGCCGGTCAGTCATTCGCGAACCCTCTTGCCTTCAGCCAGTTAGCAGCCGCCAGATCACGAAAGCAAGCGCGGCAAAGGGCAGGCTGCGCCCGACGACAAAGATACGCCAGCTCCACCAGCGGCTTTTCGCGCCCAGCGCATAGACCACGCGCCCATGCGGCAGCGCCCAGCACAACAGCCCCGCCCCGATCACGCCGGACGCGACGATGACATTCGTGCCGCCAAACTGGTCCAGAAAGTCCAGAAACGGCATCCCCGCCACTTGCAATTGTACGGGCGAGAAGCTCAGCGCCGAGGGCAGGCCCAGCCCCACCATCAGCGCACCTGTCGCCGCGACCGCGCGCGCGTTGGACAGCCGCAGCTCTTCGGCAAAGGCCGCGATGATGACTTTCAGCCCGGCCAGACAACTGCTGAAGGCCGCCGCAAAGAACATGCCGAAAAATGCGATCGCCAGCCAGGCGCCGATCTGCATTTCCTCGAACACGCGCGGCAGGGTCGAGAAGGCCAGCTCACTTCCCGCGCCCGGATCCAGCCCATAGGCAAAGACAAAGGGAAAGATCATCCAGCCCGCCAGCAGCGCGATGCTTGTTTCCGTTGCGGCAACAATCAGGCTTGCGCGCGGCACATTGGTCTTGCGCGGGATATAGCTGCCATAGGTCACCAGATAGCCCTGCCCGATGGCCAATGTGTAAAACGCCTGCCCGAAGGCGAAGAACCACAGCTCGGGCCGGGCCAGCGCGCCGGACTCCCATGTCGTCATGAAGGTCACGGCCTGTGACCAGCCATCGGTCGTGGCCGCCACCCCCACCAGCCCGGCGATCAGCAGCGCCAGAAAGGGCATCAGCACCTTGGAAAATGCCTCGATCGCGCGCACACCGCGCAACAGCACCAGCGCGGCCAGCGCCGTCACGATCAGGAAATACCAGATCGAATTGTAGCCTGCGGTAAAATCGTCAAAACCGCGCAGCTCCAGCCGGACGGCATCGACCGCGTAGCCCAGTGTCCAGCCCGTAATGACCAGATAATAGCTGGTGATCACGATGGTCAGAGCGACTACCAGCCAACCATAGACCACCCCCAGCCGCGTCGCCCCGCGAAATGTGGTCACGACCGACCCCTGTCGTACCCGCCCGGCGGCCACTTCCAGCATCATCACCGGCAGGGCCACGATCAGGAGCGCGATCAGATAGGCCGCGACGAACGCGCCGCCCCCGTTTTCGCCGACCATATAGGGAAAACGCCACAGGTTCCCCAGCCCGACAGCCGCCGCAGCCATGGAAAAGACAAAGGCCGGCTCGGATGACCATTGGTCGCGCGTGCCCGCTTGCAGATGCTGCGCTGTCTCTCGCTCGCTCATATCGTATCAGGTAACCGGCGCGCCTGCCCGTTTCAACGCCCCCTTGCCGAGTGCGCGCAAAGCCAATAGACCACCGCGCAACTGCCGCGCGCTGATGGAGTTCCCATGACCAGATTCACCCCCAGAAAAGTCGTGCTGGCCTATTCCGGCGGGCTCGACACCTCGATCATCCTGAAATGGCTGAAAACCGAATATGATTGCGAGGTGGTGACCTTTACCGCCGATCTGGGTCAGGGGGAGGAACTGGAGCCCGCGCGGGAAAAGGCCCTGATGCTGGGCATCGCCCCCGAGAATGTCTTTATCGAGGATCTGCGCGAAGAGTTCGTTCGCGATTTCGTCTTTCCGATGTTCCGCGCCAATGCCGTCTATGAGGGGCTCTATCTGCTGGGCACATCCATCGCGCGCCCCCTCATCTCCAAGCGGCTGGTCGAGATTGCCGAGGCCACGGGCGCCGATGCCGTGGCCCATGGCGCGACCGGCAAGGGCAATGACCAGGTGCGGTTCGAGCTTGCGGCCTATGCGCTCAACCCCGATATCAAGGTCATCGCGCCCTGGCGCGAATGGGACCTGACCTCGCGCACCAGGCTTCTGGAATTCGCCGAGGCGCATCAGATCCCCATCGCCAAGGACAAACGCGGCGAGGCGCCTTTTTCGGTCGATGCGAACCTGCTGCACACATCCTCCGAGGGCAAGGTGCTGGAGGATCCGGCGGATGAGGCCCCTGATTACGTCTATCAGCGCACCAATCACCCAGAGGATGCGCCCGACCAGCCCGAGATCATCGAGATCAGCTTCGAGCAGGGCGACGCCACCGCGATCAATGGCGAGGCCCTGTCCCCCGCCACCATCCTGACCCGCCTGAACGCGTTTGGCCGCAAGCACGGCATCGGGCGGCTGGATTTCGTGGAAAACCGCTTTGTCGGCATGAAATCGCGCGGGATCTATGAAACTCCGGGCGGCGCCATCCTGCTCGAGGCCCATCGCGGTATCGAACAGATCACGCTCGATTCCGGCGCAGGCCATCTGAAGGACAGCCTGATGCCACGCTATGCCGAGTTGATCTATAACGGCTTCTGGTTCTCGCCCGAGCGCGAAATGCTGCAGGCTGCCATCGACCACAGCCAGGCGCATGTCACCGGCACGGTCCGGCTGAAACTCTACAAGGGACAGGCGCGCACCATCGCCCGCTGGTCCGATCATTCGCTCTATTCCGAGGCTCATGTCACCTTCGAGGATGACGCGGGCGCCTATGACCAGAAAGATGCCGCCGGTTTCATCCAGCTCAACGCGCTGCGGCTGAAATTGCTGGCCGCACGAAATCGTCGGTTGAAATCCTGACACCACAGGATTTCATCTTGCCCCAAATACTCCCGCCGGAGGCGCACGCCGCCTCTGGAACCCCGGTGTCAGGAGAAGTCCGCCATGACCAGACCTGTCGTCCTGTGCATCCTCGACGGCTGGGGCATCGGCCCCGCAACTGACGGAAACGCGCCCGCGCTCGCGCAGACCCCGCATTTCGACCACGTCATGCGCGATTGCCCGAATGCCACCCTTATCACCCACGGCCCCGATGTGGGCCTGCCCACGGGCCAGATGGGCAATTCCGAGGTCGGGCACACCAATATCGGTGCGGGCCGCATCGTCGCGATGGATCTGGGCCAGATCGACCTCGCGATAGAGGATGGCAGCTTCGACCGCCGTCCCGCGCTGACCGATTTCATCAAGACGTTGCAAAGTAGTGGCGGCGACGCGCATCTCTTCGCTGTCGTCTCGGATGGCGGTGTGCATGGGCATCTGGACCATCTGCGCCACGCCGCGCGCATCATTGCGGCGGGCGGGATCAAGGTCTTCATCCACGCCATAACCGATGGGCGCGACGTGGCCCCCAAATCGGCCGAAAGGTTCGTCCAGACGCTCGAGGCCGATCTGCCCGAGGGTGCGCGCATCGCCACCGTGATCGGGCGCTACTGGGCCATGGATCGCGACAACCGCTGGGACCGCGTCGAACGCGCCTATCGCGCCATCGTCGAGGGGCGCGGCGAAGAAGCCGAAAGCGCGCTTGCTGCCATTACCAACGCCTATGCGCGCGGCGAAACCGACGAATTCATCGCCCCCACAATCATCGGCGGCTATTCCGGTACGCGCCCCGGCGATGGTGTCTTCTGCCTGAATTTCCGCGCCGACCGCGCGCGCGAAATCCTCGCCGCCATGGGGGCGCCCAGTTTCTCGGGGTTCGAACGCGCGACCCCGCCGGCCTGGGGCGCCCTTCTGGGCATGGTCGAGTATTCCGAGGCGCATAATGCCTTCATGACCACCGTGTTTCCCAAGCGCGAGATCGCGAATACGCTCGGCGCCTGGGTCGCGGAACACGGGCTGCGCCAGTTTCGCCTGGCCGAGACGGAAAAATACCCCCACGTGACCTTTTTCCTCAATGGCGGCACCGAGACTGCCGCACCGGGCGAAGATCGTCACATGCCAGCCAGCCCCAAGGTCGCCACCTATGACCTGCAACCCGAAATGGCCGCGCCCGAAGTGACTGACGCGCTGGTCAAGGCGATTGCCGATGGCTATGACCTGATCGTGGTGAATTTCGCCAATCCCGACATGGTCGGCCATACTGGCGATCTGGATGCCGCGATCCGCGCCTGCGAAGCAGTCGATGACGGGCTGGGGGCCGCGCTCGATGCATTGCAAGCGGCGGACGGGGCCATGCTGCTGACCGCCGATCACGGCAATTGCGAAACCATGCACGACCCTGCGACGGACGGGCCGCACACGGCGCATACGCTCAACCCTGTTCCGGTTGCGCTGATCGGCGGTCCTGCGGGCGCGCGCCTGCGCGACGGGCGGCTGGCCGATGTCGCTCCCACTGTGCTGTCGCTGATGGGCCTGCCACACCCCCCCGAAATGACAGGGCAAAGCCTGATCGTGTCATGATCCGCCCTGCCCTTGCCCTGACAGCCCTTTTTCTCTGGGCAGGCCCGGCCCCGGCAGACCCTGCAGAGCGCGCGATGGAGGCGGCCCGCGCGATCGAAGAGGCAACCGCCGGCATGCAGGCGGCCAGCGGCGGCCGCGCCCGCATCGCGGCCTTGTCCGAGACGATTCAGGCCTATGAAGACGGTCTGGTCGCCCTGCGCGACGGCCTGCGCGACGCGCAACTGCGCGAAGCCGCACAGACTCGGCAATTCGCCGCTGCATCCGCGGAACTGACGCGGCTTCTGGCGGTGCTGATCGCGACCGAGCGTATCGAGCCCGATCTGGCCGCGCTGCACCCCTCGGGTGCGCTGGAAACGGCCCGCGCCGCCATGCTGCTGGGCGAGGTGTCGCCCGCGCTGGCGCGCGAGGTGGCCGCGCTGCGTGATGATCTCGAGGATTTGCGCGCGCTGCGGCGGGCGCGGCAATATGGCGCGCTCGCCCTTGAACATGGGCTGGCTGCCGCCCAGACCGCCCGGACCGAGCTTGCCCAGGCGATTGCGGATCGTGGCCCGCTGCCCAGCCGACTGGTCGATACGCCCGAAATGCTCGACACGCTCGCCCGCGATGCAGACTCGCTGCAGGATTTCGCCGCCGATCTGGCCCAGCGCAGCGCGCATTCCGATGCCAGCCCCGCGCTGTCCTTTGCCAGCGCACGCGGCACGCTGCTCTTGCCGGTGCGCGCTACAGTGCTGCATGGCTTCGGGCAAAGTGACGCGGCCGGTGTCACGCGCGACGGTCTGGTGCTGGCAACGACACCCGAAGCTCTGGTCACCACGCCGTGGTCGGCCACTGTGCGCTATGCAGGCCCCTTGTCAGGGCATGGTCAGGTCATCATCCTGGAACCGGCCGAGTCCTATCTGATGGTGCTGTCCGGCCTGGATGAGGTTATGGTGCAGACAGGCGAGATCATTCCGCAGGGCACACCCCTGGGCCTGATGCCGCCTGGCTCGGGCACAGGTGACTCTGGCAGTCGCAGTCAAACACTCTATTTTGAAATCCGGCAGGACGGGATGCCCATTGACCCAGAGCCCTGGTTCGCATTCAGTGGGGCCCAAGATTGAGATCGTGAGGGAAATACCAGATGCGCGGCGGCGCAGGATAGGGTGATGATGATGAACAGGTTCGTGATGGCAGGTCTGGGCGGTATTCTGGCCGGGGCGCTTGTGGCAACCCAGGTGGCCGGCCCGCTGCTGGCACAGGAACGCGACCGGTCAAGTTCGGTCTATGAACAGCTCGACCTGTTCGGCGACGTGTTCGAGCGTGTGCGCAACCAGTATGTCGATGAACCCGACACTGCCAAGCTGATCGAAGCCGCCATCAACGGCATGCTCATGTCGCTCGACCCGCATTCGGGCTACATGCCCCCCGATGATTTCGACGAGATGCGCACCCAGACCCGTGGCTCTTTCGGTGGGCTGGGGATCGAGGTCACGCAGGAAGAGGGCTTTATCAAGGTCGTCACCCCCATGGACGGCACGCCCGCCGATGATGCAGGCGTCGAACCCGGCGATCTGATCACCCATGTCGATGGCGAATCGGTGCTCGGCCTGACCCTCAATCAGGCGGTCGAGATGATGCGCGGCCCTGTCGGGTCGGAAATCATCATCACGGTCGTGCGCGAGGGCGAGAGCGAGCCTTTCGATCTGTCGATCATCCGCGACACGATCCGCATGCAGGCCGTGCGCGTGCGCACCGAGGGTGACACGGTCATCCTGCGTGTCACCACCTTCAATGAACAGACCTACCCCAACCTGCGCGACGGGCTGGAAGAGGCGGTCGAGGATCTTGGCGGGATCGACAATCTCGGCGGTGTCGTCCTTGATATGCGCAACAATCCCGGCGGGCTGCTCACGCAGGCAATCCGGGTGACCGATGCTTTCCTCGATCAGGGCGAGATCGTCTCGACCCGGGGTCGGGAAGAGGATTCCGGCGAGCGGTTCAACGCCCAGTCCGGCGATATGATCGACGGAAAACCGCTGGTGGTGCTGATCAATGGCGGCTCGGCCTCGGCCTCGGAGATCGTGGCGGGCGCGCTGCAGGATCACCGCCGCGCGATTGTCGTGGGCACGCGCAGCTTCGGCAAGGGCTCGGTTCAGACGGTCATGCCGCTGCGCGGGGACGGGGCGATGCGGCTGACCACCTCGCTCTATTACACGCCCTCGGGTCGCTCGATTCAAGCGCTTGGCGTCTCGCCCGATATCGTGGTCGAACAACCGCGCCGCCGCCCGATCTCCGAGGATGAACCCGAAGAGACCCTGCCCCAGCGCTCGGAAGAAGATCTGCGCGGTCGGCTGGACAGTGAGGAAATGACCGAGGATGAACGCCGTCTGATGGAAGAAGAACGCGACAACGCTGAAACGGTCGCCCGCCTGCGCGAAGAGGATTACCAACTCGCCTATGCGCTCGACATCCTGCGCGGGCTTACGGCCCTGAACGGACGCCGATGACTCCTGAACAGATCGCGGCGCTGCCCTATAGGCCCTGTGTCGGGATCATGCTCATCAATGACGCCGGGCTGATCTTTGCGGCCCGGCGCATCGACAGCACGATGCCGGCCTGGCAGATGCCACAGGGCGGGATCGATCCGGGCGAAGACCCGGCAACAGCTGCCCTCCGCGAATTGCACGAGGAAACCAGCATCCCGTCAAAGCTTGTGGCCCCTCTGGCACGGACACGCGACTGGCTGGCCTATGACATCCCCCACGACATGGTGCCTGGCATCTGGGGGGGGAAATATCGTGGCCAGAAACAGCACTGGTTCCTGAATCGGTATCTGGGCCGGGATGACCAGATCGACCTCGACACCGATCATCCCGAATTCAGTGACTGGCGCTGGATCGCGGCAGATGAGCTGCTCGGCGCGATCGTGCCCTTCAAGCGCGACATCTATGCGCAGGTCATATCCGAGTTCCGCGACTGGCTCGCCTGACGGACAGCGCGCACTGCCCTTTCATCTTGCCAGAAATACTCAAACCTGAGGCCGACCCGCCGCGCAGCGCCGCCGGGCCAGCCGAACCGATGCGCAGCATCGGCCCCCGAGCTTACTCTCCCGGACGCTTCAGGCTGAACACATCGCGGACCACGGCATAATCACGATAGCCGCAGCGGGCAAGTGGCTGAAACCGTGTGATATCGAACTGCCCGTCAACCATGCAATCCTCGCGCAGATGCACACCCACAACCTCGCCGAAGACAGTGAAATTCGCCTCACCCTTCAACTGCACGATCTGCGTCATCCGGCATTCCAGGCTCGCAGGCGCCTCGGCCACCCGCGCTGCGCCAATCAGGCGGCACTCTTCGCGCGCAAGCTGGGCATGGGCGAATTCATCCACCTCGCGCGGCCACGGCCCCGAGGTTGCGTTCATCACATCGCGCGCGGCATATTCGACCACATTCACGCAGAACACCCCCGTCTCGCGAATATTGGCGACCGAATCCTTGGTGCCATCGCGATCCGGCTTGGCGCTGGTCGAGGCGAACATCACCTGCGGCGGCACATAGGCCACGGCATTGAAAAACGAGTAGGGTGCCAGATTGTCCTGACCATCCGCCCCACGGGTCGAGATCCAGCCAATGGGGCGCGGGGTGACAATGGCGTTGAACGGGTTATGCGGCAGGCCATGGCCAAGCCGGGGTTCATAGAACATCAGGACACTCCGATCTGTTTGCGCGCAACCTAGCGCCATGCTAGGCGGCCTGCCAGCGCCGATTGCGGCTTGGGGCGGGCAATGCAGCTTGAACAGGAAACACCCTCGGACTGGTGGGAGGTCGAGGCCCTCTATGACCTGTGCTTCGCGCCCGGGCGCGAAGCGCTGTCCTCTTACCGGCTGCGCGACGGTGTGGCGCCAGTGGCCGAGCTGAGCCTGACCTTGCGCGATGCGGATGGTCTGGCCGCTGCGATCCGCTACTGGCCCGTCCGGGTGGGCGCTACCCCTGTGCTGCTGCTGGGGCCAATCGCTGTTCACCCCATCCATCAGGGCGAGGGGCTGGGCGGATGGTTGATCCGCGACAGCCTGGCGCGCGCGCGCGATCTGGGCTGGACCCGCGTGCTGCTTGTGGGCGACGCGCCCTATTACAGCCGCTTCGGTTTCGCCCGCCTGCGCGAGATCGAGATGCCACCCCCCACAAACCCCGCCCGCGTGCTTGGGCTGGCGCTGGCGCCAGAGGCATGGGACGGGATCAGCGGCCGCGTGCAGCCCGCGATGGCGGATCAGTCAACCAGCCCCGCCACATAATCCAGAAGTGCCGGGCGCGCGCTTTCCAGCCCGCGCGCCTGCACGCGGGCAATGATTTCCGAGATCTCATTGAAGTTCACGCGCCGGATCAGGGACTTCACCGGCCCGACAGAGGCCGGGCGCATCGACAGCGCCCCGATCCCGATACCCGCCAGTGCAATCGCATCCACAGGCCGCCCGGCATCCTCGCCGCAAAAGGACAGCCGCGTTCCTGTCTCGTGGCAGCGATCCACGATCAGTTGCAGAAAACTCAGATACGCTGTGTTGAGCGTATCATAACGCCGCCGCACGAGTTCGTTTTCGCGATCAGCGGCAAAAAAGAACTGCTTTAGGTCATTGCCCCCGATCGAGATGAAATCGACCTCTTCGAAAAACGCCCTGGGGGCATAGGCCAGCGAACAGCTTTCCAGCATCGCGCCGACCTCCAGCGTCTCTGGCAGGACGTGACCCAGACGCCGCTCGCGCTCGATCTCGCGCAGCAGCAGATCGCGCGCCCGGGTGAATTCACCATGCGTCGTGACCAGCGGAAACATCACGCTCAGCGGACGCCCTGCTGCCGCGCGGATCAATGCCTGAAGCTGCATCCTCAGGACGCCGGGCTTGTCCAACCCCACGCGCAGGGCGCGCCAGCCCATCGCCGGGTTGGGCTCATCCGGGCGTTTCATATAGGGCATGACCTTGTCCGACCCGATATCGAGCGTGCGGAAATTCACCTTCTTGCCCTGCGCGGCATCCAGCACCCGCGCGTAATTGGCCACCAGCTCGGCGCGTTTGGGCATGTTTGCCCGTGTCAGGAACTGCAATTCGGTGCGGAACAGGCCCACAGCCTCGGCCCCGGAAGAGGGCAGCGACGGCAGATCGGCCATCAGCCCCGCATTCATCTTCAGTCGTATCCGGGTACCGCAGCGGGCCACGGCGGGCTTGTCGCGCAGGCTGGCATAGCGTTCCTGCGCCTTGGCCTGCATCGCCATCTTGTCACGAAAGGCCGCGCTGATCGTGTCATCGGGGCGCAGATGCACGGTGCCTTCGGTCCCGTCGACAAGGATGTGATCGCCATTCAGAGCCTCGGTCGTGATGCGCGACACATTGATGACCAGCGGGATCGCCAGCGCGCGCGCCACGATGGTCGCGTGGCTGCCCACCGCGCCTTCCTCCAGCACAACGCCGCGCAGCTTGCGCCCGTATTCCAGCAATTCACCCGGCCCGATATTGCGCGCAACAAGGATGGGGCGCTCGGGCATTTCGGCGCCGGTCTCATGGCCCTGCCCGGTCAGAATGCGCAGCAGACGGTTGGACAGGTCATCCAGATCATGCAGCCTGTCGCGCAGATAGGCATCCGGCACACGTTCCAGCCGCGCGCGCGCGGCGGATTGTTCCTTTTCGACAGCGGCCTCGGCTGACAGGCCCAGGCGGATGCTGTCCTCCATGCGTGCCAGCCAGCCGCGCGAATGGGCGAACATGCGATAGGTCTGCAGAACCTCCTGATGCTCGGAATCGCGGCTCCCGGCACGCGTCAGCAACTCATCGATGGACACGCGCAGCTTGTCCACGGCATCGTTCAGGCGCTGCAATTCCGCCTCGGTATTGTCATTGACCAGATTGGTGATGACAACCCGCGGCTGGTGCAGCCAGACCTGCCCCTCGGCCTCGCCCTCCTGGGCATTGACGCCGCGCAGCATGACCTGATTCTTGTGCGGCGCGGCAAAGCTCGTTTCCTCGCCGACAAAGGCGCCCAGTTCGGTCATTTCGGCGATCACCATGGCGACCACTTCCAGACCGTAAAGCTCGTCATCCGAATAGAGCCGCGGTTCCTTGGCCTGCACGACCAGAACGCCCAGCCTTTCGCCCAGCCGCTGGATCGGGACCCCCAGAAAAGACGAGAATACATCCTCGCCGGTTTCGGGCATGTAGCGAAAGCCGGGCTCGGCGGGGGCATTGGCCGTGTTCACTGGCTTGGCGAGTTTCGCGACCTTGCCCACCAGCCCCTCGCCCAGCCGTAGCCGGGTCTGATGCACGGATTCGGGCTTCAGCCCTTCGGTCGCGCATAGCTCCAGCGTGTCGGGGTCGCGGAACAGATAGACCGAGCACACTTCCACCCCCAGCGATTCGGCAATGATGGTGGTGATCCGGTCCAGCCGTTCCTGCCCCGGGCGCGAGACGGACATCTCGTCGCGCAACCGGCGCAGCAATTTGCGGCTGTCAGTTTCCGTCCTCTGGGGCATGGCCCCTCCAATCCTGCCGATGCGGCGCGCGGCGTTCAGCCGGTCTTGTCCAAATCAAACGCATCATGAAGCGCCTGAACCGCCAGTTCCATATATTTCCGATCAATCAGCACCGAGATCTTGATCTCTGATGTCGCAATAACCTTGATATTGACACCTTCCTCGGCAAGTGCGCTGAACATGCGCGCCGCAACACCGGCATGGCTGCGCATCCCGATCCCCACGACCGAGACCTTGGCCGCATCCTCATCCACTTCCAGCCCGTCATAGCCGATCGCGCCTGAGGCCCGCGCGGCTTCCAGCGCCTTGCGGGCGCGGGCGACCTGATCGACGGGGCAGGAAAAGGTCATGTCGGTGACCGGCCGGTCATGGCCCTGCGCCTTTTCCGAGATATTCTGCACGATCATGTCCACATTCACTCCGGCCTCCGCCAGAGGGCCGAAAATGGCCGCTGCGATGCCAGGACGGTCCTCGACCGTGACCAGTGTCAGCTTGGCTTCCTCGCGGCTATACGCCACGCCAGAGACGACTTTCGATTCCATGATTTCATCCTCATCGCAGACCAGCGTTCCCGAAAACTCGTTCGTATCATCGAAGGATGACAGCACCCGCAGCCGCACCTTGTAGCGCATCGCCAATTCCACGGACCGCGTCTGCAGCACCTTGGCGCCCAGACTGGCCAGTTCCAGCATCTCCTCGAAGCTGATACGCTCGAGCTTGCGCGCTTTCGAGGTGATGCGCGGATCGGTGGTGTAGATGCCATCGACATCCGTGTAGATATCGCATCGTTCCGCGCCAAACGCCGCGGCAAAGGCCACGGCCGTCGTGTCCGAGCCGCCGCGCCCCAGCGTCGTGATCCGCCCCTCGGCGCTGACACCCTGAAACCCTGCGATCACCGCAACCCGGAACCCCTCAGTGAATTTGGCATCCAGATTGGCGCGCGGGATATCGACCAAACGCGCGGCCCCATGCGCGCTGGTGGTCTGGATCGGCACCTGCCAGCCCTGCCAGCTCCGTGCGGGTACGTCCATTTCCTGCAGCGTCAGTGCCATCAGCCCGGCGGTGACATTCTCGCCCGAACTGACCACCGCATCATATTCGCGCGCATCATAGAGCGGCGAAGTCTCGTTCACCCACCGCACAAGCTCGTTTGTCTTTCCCGACATGGCCGAGACGATGACGATGACATCATAGCCGCGCGCCACTTCGGCCCGGACCTTCTGGGCGGCGTTGCGGATGCGCTCCAGATCAGCGACCGAGGTGCCGCCGAATTTCATCACCAGAAGCGGCATGGACCGACCCTTTTTCCCGCTGAAAATTGCGTCCCTCGTCATAAGCGGCTGTGCCGCAGGGCGCAAGGTCGTGTGACGCCCCAGCGCAACCTGCGCGGGCGCGCGCCGCCCGCGCCGCAGCCGGCCCGCGCATCGCGCGGGCAAGCGGCCGGAGGGGGAC
>REDZ01000080.1 GCA_007695345.1 Paracoccaceae bacterium
GCGATCACGGCGGCCTCGGCGGTGCTGGCCTCGATCATCCCGCCCTCGGGGCTGATGATCCTCTATGCCTTTATCATGAATGTGTCGGTGGCGGCGATGTTCGCGGCGGCCATCATTCCGGGTCTGATCATCGGCTTCGGGCTGATGGTTGTGGTCGCCATCGTCGCGCGGTTCCGCACATTCCCCGAGCCCTCGGCGCGTGCCAGCTGGGGGGAAACCTGGGAAGCCGGGAAAAGCGCCTTCATGCCGCTTCTGACCCCGATCATCCTGATCGGCGGCATTGTGGGCGGGATCTTTACGCCCACCGAGGGGGCGGCGGTCGCGGCATTCTACGCCCTGATCCTGGGCCTGTTCATCACACGCGAAATCAGCCTGACCCAACTGGTCGAGGTGTTCAGCAAGGCCGCACTCAAATCGGCGATCATCCTTC
Source organism: Paracoccaceae bacterium (assembly GCA_007695345.1). Lineage (GTDB taxonomy): Bacteria > Pseudomonadota > Alphaproteobacteria > Rhodobacterales > Rhodobacteraceae > Roseinatronobacter. Next base: position 431 of record REDZ01000080.1, read on the forward strand.
TGCTGGTCGGTGCGGCGGTGTCCTTTGCCTCGCTCGTCAGCCTCAAGGGCACACCGCAGCTTGTGTCGGGTTTCATCCTGAACATCACATCCGATCCGCTGATGCTGTTCCTGCTGGTGGTGCTGTTCCTGCTGGCCATCGGCATGATCATGGACGCGGGCCCTGCCATCCTGATCCTTGCCCCGATCCTGGCACCGGTGCTGGTGGGCGTGGGTATCCATCCGATCCACTTTGCGGTGGTGATGTGTGTGACGCTGATCATCGGGCTGATCACGCCGCCGCTGGGGCTGGTGCTGTTCGTCGTCTCGGGCATCTCGGGCGAACGGATCGAGCGTATCTCCTGGGATCTGATCCCCTATTTCCTGTTCGAGGTCGCGGTGGTCGTGGCGCTCGTGCTGTTCCCCGATCTGGTCATGTGGTTGCCACGCTGGCTCGGGTATGTCTGACACACAAAGGGAGGAACTGACATGTTGGACCTGACGAAAACACTTGCCGGCACACGCACGGCACTGATGGCAAGCGCGGTCGCGGTGGCCGGGGTGGTCGCCCCGCAGGCGCTGGATGCGACCGAGCTGAACCTTGTCTTCCTCGCCAATGAGGATGATCAGGAATATGACGCCGCACTGGTGTTCAAGAACTTTGTCGAAGCCCGCACCGGCGGTGAGGTGACAGTGAACATCTTTGTCGGCGCGCAGCTTTGCGGTTCGGCCAATGAGTGTTTTGAATCGATGCGCGCTGGCGTCGTGAACATGTACACCGCCACGGCCGGCGGGGCATCGGCGATCTATCCGGCGGTGCAGGGGATGGATATTCCCTATGCGCTCAGCTCGGACCGGGTGGCGCAGCTTGTGCTGCAGGATCAGGAATTCACCAATTTCATGCGCGAGCGGATTCTGGACTCGTCCAATGACGATATCATGCTGCTGGCCATGACCCAGACAGGCGGCTGGCGCAACTTCGCGACCCGCGACACGCCCATCCGCACCCCCGAGGATGTGCAGGGCGTGCGCTTCCGCACCATCGAATCCGAGATTCAGCAGCGACTTGTCCGCTCCATGGGCGGCTCGCCCACGCCCATTCCGTGGCTCGAGGTCTATACCGCGCTGCAAACGGGCGTTGTCGACGGGACCAAGAACTCGATCAGCGACATCGCGAACATGAACTTCCAGGAGCAGTTGCAATACATCACGCTGGACGGGCATGCCTACATGGCCTCGATGTGGTTCATCGACAATCCGACCTTCCAGTCGCTCGACCCCGAGCATCAGCAGGTGGTTCTGGATGGGGGCGCGCTGATGTCCACGATCCAGTTCGGCATCCAGCCCCGCAAGGAGCTTGACGCCTATGAAAAGTGGCTGGAGGCGGGCAATGAGATCATCGCCCCGTCCGAGGAAGAAATGGACATGTTCCGCGAGCATGCAGGCCCGATCCGCGACTGGTATCTGGAAGAATTCGGCGATGCCGGCAGCGAATTCCTTGAAGCGTTCGAAGCCGCTGTTGCCCGCGCCGAAGAGCAGGTGGAGAGCGACCGCGGCTCGGCCATGCGCTGATCGCGCGACAGCGTGAAAAACACGGCGGGCGCGGTCAGGTTCATGTGCTGATCGCGCCCGTTTTCCGTTCGGCCCCGCGCATGGCATTGCCGCGCGCGCCCCGTCCGGTTAGCAGTTGACCTTATGTCAGGGGATAACACATGACCGGCTCACGCACCCGCCGCAGCACCATGCGCACCACCATGAGCGATGTGGCGCGCGTGGCCGAGGTGTCGCCTTCGACCGTGTCGCTCTATCTGCGCGACCCCGAAGCTGTGTCTCAGCCGCGCCAGCAGCGTATCCGCCATGCCATCGACGCGCTGCAATATGTGCCCAACCGCATGGCGGGCGCGCTTGCGGCAGCCTCGACCCGCGTGGTGGGGGTGATCGTGCCCTCGCTGGTCAATTCCTTCTTTGCCGAAACAGTCACGGTGCTGCAAAGCGCGCTGATGGCGCAGGGCTATCAGATCCTGATCGGCCACACGAATTACGATCCCGCGCGCGAACAGGAACTGGTGCGCACCTTTCTGTCCTGGTCGCCCTCGGGGGTGGTGCTGACGGGGCTGGGCCACAGCCGGGCCACCCGGCAGATGCTCGAGGCGTCCAGCGTGCCGGTGGTCGAGATGTGGGAAATCGGGCCGCATCCGATCGATCTGATGGTGGGGTTTTCGCATGCCGATGTCGGTCGCCTGCAGACCCGCCACCTGATCGAACGGGGCTGCCGTGCCATCGCCTTTATCGGGGCGCAGCTGGAAAAGGACGGGCGCGCGGCGCAGCGGGCGCAGGGCTATCGCGATGTGCTCAACTCGCATTCCGGACTGGCCCTGCCCGAGATTGTCGTCGCCGATGCCCAGAGCGCGACCGCCGCCGCGGGTGTGTTCCGCGAATTGCTGGCACGGCGCGGCGATCTGGATGGTGTGGTGTTTTCCAACGATATCCTCGCCCTCGGCGCCCTGATGGAGGCAGAGAGGCAGGGCATCGACATCCCCGGCCAATTGCGGATGATCGGCTTTGGGGGCCTCGATTTCACCTCGTCGCAGGTGGCGGACCTGTCCACCATCGTGCCCCCCCGGCGCGAGATCGGCGAGCATGTCGCGCAGATGCTTCTGGCCCGGATAGAGGGGCGCGAGACGGCGGCGCGCATCGTGCTGGACCCTGTGCCGGTCTATCGGCGCAGCACACAGGCCGAGGGCGGCGCGCCGGCGCGAGAATCGCGCGCGGGTTAGTGGTCCTGCGTTCGGTGCAGCCGGACGCGCGTGATCTGATGGTAGCGCGCGCCGGGGCGCAGGATCGCGGGGGGAAAACCCGGCTGGTTGGGGGCATCGGGCCAGGCCTGCGCTTCCAGCGCGATCCCGGCATACTGGCCAAAGGGCGCGCCATCCGGGCCGATCACGCCTTCGCGTGGCAGACCGTGCGCGGTATAGACCTGCAACCCCGGCTCTGTCGTCACCATCTCCAGCGCCAGCCCCGAGGCATCGCTTTCCAGCCAGGCGGCAGGCCGCATCGCGCCCGGTGCGCCGGACAGGCAGAAATTATGGTCCAGCGCTACCTCGCGCAGGCTGCGCAGGTCGCGGAAATCAAACGCGCTGCCTGCGACATGGCGGATCTCTCCGGTCGGGACAAGCGTGTCGTCCACAGGCAGATAGGCGTCGGCGGCAATGCGCAGCCGGTGCTGCGCGATGGACCCTGTGTCATCCAGCGCATAGAGGTTGTGCTGCGCGAAGCTGCAGGGTGTGGGCTGATCGCTGTCGGCGGTGACCTCGAATTGCAGGCTGGTGCCTTGAATGGTGATCTGCAGCGTCACATCCAGATTGCCCGGAAAGCCCATATGACCATCAGCCATATGCAGGCTCAACTGCAGCCGGTCGGGGGCATGGTCCTGCACCTCCCATAGCTGATGCGCGCTGCCATCCGGGCCGCCATGCAGGCAGTTGCGGTCATGGCAATTCACGCCCAGCAGATGCGTCTGCCCATCCAGATCGAACCGCGCCCCGCCGATCCGGTTGGCAAACCGCCCCACCATCGCGCCGAAATAGGCCATCGGGCCCAGATAGGGCTTGAGCATGGGCGCGGACAGCACCAGCGGATGGTCCACCCCGTCCAGGCGCAGATCCTGCATGATCGCGCCGAGCGTCAGGACATGCGCGCGCAGCCCGTCGCCCTGCAGTGTCAGCCGCTGGACATCGCGGCCATCGGGCAGCTTGCCGAAATACTCGATCATCTGCGCTCTCCTTCCCTGTCATGTATCATCCGGAAAGCCGCCCGCTGTCCAGCGGAAGGTAGCTGCTCAGACCTCGGCCTGATAATGGAGGCTTTCGGTATTCACCCATGACAGGCGCAGCTCGATGGGCGCGCTGTTATAGTCGAGCGCAACGCGACGGATATGCAGGAGCGGCGTGCCGGGGGGCAGGCCCAGTTCACGCGCGCAAGCAGTATCGGCGGCGCGGGCGCAAAGCGCCTCGCGCGCGCGGTGGACCGTGGCGCCATAGTCGCGCTGATAAAGCTGATAGAGCGTGTTGGGCAGGATTTCAGGGTGGTGTTCCAGCGGGCCGAAACGCGCGGCATCCAGAAGGATATGTTCATAGAGGATCGGCGCGCCGTCGGCATCGCGCACGCGGGCCACGCGCACCAGCTCGGCCCCAGGCTCCAGGCCCAGTGCGCGTGCATCGCCGGCTGTCGCGCGCACGCGCTCGCGGGTCAGGACGCGGCTTTCGGGCTGCATGGTGCTGCCATCGGCGCGGCGCAGGTTGAAGAAGCGAAACAGCACGGCGTCGCTGTCATGGCTGGCCACGACTGTTCCCTTGCCCTGCCTGCGGCTGACCACCCCCTCGGTCGCCAGATCCAGAAGCGCCTTGCGTAATGTGCCGACCGCGACACCGTAATCCTGCGCCAGCCGCGTTTCGGGGGGCAGATAGGTGCCGGGGGGCCATTCACCGGCCTCGATCCGCGCCATCATCAGATCGCGGAGCTGCCGGTGCAGCGGCTGAGAGATGGGGCGGTCGCGCATGTTCATGGCTGGGTACGATACAGAAAATTGCGTGGCAATCCACCTTGACGATCCTTAAATATATAAACTATATAGTTTTGCAAGAGTCGGCAGAAGGAATCGCCCATATGTCCAGCGTCACGCTCACCCCGTCACAGGCCGAAGACCTGGCGCTGAACGCCTTTGTGGCAGCGGGGATGGCGGCGGAACTGGCACGCCCGGCGGCACAGGCGCTTGTCCAGGCCGAGCAGGAGGGACTGCCATCGCACGGGCTGGCGCGGGTGGCGTTCTATGCCGCCCAGATGCGCAGCGGCAAGATCGTGCCGGATGCGCGCCCGCAAGTGGCGCGCGACGGTGCCGTGATCCGCGTGGATGCAGGCTTTGGCCTGGCCTTTGCGGCAATCGAGGCCGGGGCCGCAGCGGCGCGCGATGTCGCGCGCGATCTGGGCGTCGCGCTTGTCAGTGTCACGCATTCGCATCATTTCGGCGTGGCCGGGCAGGCGGTAGAGCCATTTGCGCGCGACGGGCTGATCGCGCTCGCGCTGGCCAATTCGCCTGCGGCCATGGCGCCCTGGGGCGGCAATCGCGCGCTTTACGGCACCAATCCGGTGGCCTTTGCCTGCCCGCGTGCCTCGGGCGATCCGCTGCTGATCGACCTGTCGCTCAGCCATGTGGCGCGCGGCAAGGTGATGCTGGCGCAGAAATCGGGCCAGCCCATCCCGCAGGGCTGGGCGCTCGATGCGCAGGGCAACCCGACCACGGATGCCGATGCCGCCATGGCGGGCACGATGGTGCCGGCAGGCGGGGCCAAGGGGGCAGCGCTTGCGCTGATGGTCGAATTGCTGACCGCCGGGCTGGCAGGGGCGCATTTCGGCTGGCAGGCCAGCTCGCTCTTTGATGACAAGGGGCCGCCGCCCGATCTGGCGCATTTCATCCTCGTGCTGGACCCGGCGCGTTTTGCCCCCGGATTTGCCGACCGCGCCGAGGCCATGTTCACCGCCATCGAGGCGCAGGAAGGCGCGCGCCTGCCCGGCGCGCGACGCCTGAGCGAGCGCGCCGCCCGCGCGGAAAACATCCAGATTTCAGATACATTGCATGACCAGTTGACCGGTCTTGCCAATGCAACCCGGACCTGACCAAGGGAGAGAGCGAATGACTGCAAACACCCATCCGCAACTGCTTGTCCATGACAAGGCCGACAATGTCGGTGTCGTCGTGGTCGAGGGGCTGACCGCGGGCACTGACATGCTCTGTGTGTGCACCGAGGACAATTCCGATTTCCGCCTGACCGCGAAGGACGATATCCCCATCGGCCACAAGGTCGCGCTCAAGGCGCTGTCAGAGGGCGACACCATCATCAAATATGGTGAGGATATCGGCAAGATGGTGGGCCCGGCCGAAATCGGCGGCCATGTCCACACTCACAATCTGAAAACCAAGCGCTGGTAAGGGGGCTTTGAACATGGCTTTTGATTTCACGGAAGCAACCGTCAAGGCATGGCGGCGCGAGAATGGCCGCGTCGGCGTCCGCAACCATGTCGTGATCCTGCCGGTCGACGACATCTCGAATGCCGCCTGCGAGGCGGTGGCCAATAACGTCAAGGGCACGATGGCGATCCCGCATGCGTATGGGCGTCTGCAATTCGGCGAGGATCTGGACCTGCATTTCCGCACCATCATCGGCACCGGGGCCAACCCCAATGTCGCTGCTGTGGTCGTGATCGGGATCGAACCGGAATGGACCAAACAGGTGGTCGAGGGGATCGCCAGGACCGGCAAGCCGGTCGAGGGGTTCTGGATCGAGCAGAATGGCGATTTCGAGACCATCCGCCGCGCAAGCTGGAAGGCCAAGGAATTTGTCCATTGGGCGACCGAGTTGCAGAAAGAGGATTGCCCGCTGACCGATCTGTGGGTGTCGACCAAATGCGGCGAGAGTGACACGACCACGGGTCTGTCCTCCTGCCCGACGGTCGGGAACATGTATGACAAGCTGATCCCCCATGGCCTGTATGGTGTGTTCGGCGAGACATCCGAGATCACGGGCGCCGAGCATATCTGCGCCAAGCGTGCTGCCAACCCCGAGGCTGCCGACAAGTTCATGAAGACCTTTCAGGCCTATCAGGACGAGGTGATCGAGCCGTTCAAGACCTCGGACCTGTCGGACAGCCAGCCCACCAAGGGCAACATCCTGGGCGGTCTGACCACGATCGAGGAAAAGGCGCTGGGGAACCTGGAGAAGATCGGGCGGACCAGCACCTATATCGACGTGCTGGAACCGGCCGAGGCCCCGGAAAAGGGCCGGGGTCTGTATTTCATGGACACATCTTCGGCAGCGGCGGAATGCGTCACGCTGATGGCGGCGGCGGGCTATGTCATCCACACCTTCCCCACGGGGCAGGGCAATGTGGTCGGCAACCCCATTGTGCCGGTCATCAAGATCTCGGGCAATCCGCGCACATTGCGGACCATGTCGGAACATATCGATGTGGATGTGACGGGCGTTCTGCGGCGTGACATGACCATCGATCAGGCAGGTGATGCGCTGATCGAGATGGTCACGCGCACGGCCAATGGCCGGCACACGGCCGCCGAGGCTCTGGGCCATCGCGAATTCTCGATGACCAAGCTTTATCGCTCGGCCTGAACCGGCTACAGGATGGACGCAGGCGGGCGGGCCAAAGGCCCGCCCGTTCAGTTGGTGAAAGGCCGCAGATACAGATGATCGACCGCGCCCGTGATTTCAGCGCCCCGCTGGTGCCGGGGCTGATGCTGGCAGCCACCATTGCCGCGGCTGCCGGGTTTCTGGGCGCGCATTACGCCGCGCCCGTGATGCTGTTTGCGCTCTTGATCGGCATGGCGTTCAATTTCCTGCACGCCGATGGCCCCTGCCGCGCGGGTGTGGATTTTGCGGCGAAATTCGTGCTGCGGCTGGGGGTCGGGCTGCTGGGCATTCGCATTGCGCTTGATGATCTGGCGCAGATCGGGCTGGGGGGTGCGGGGCTGCTGGTCGGGCTGATCGCCGCGACCATTGCGACAGGTTTTATCGCAGCGCCGCTGTTTCGCCGCCAATGGCGTTTTGCCCTGCTGACCGGGGGCGCGGTCGCGATTTGCGGCGCCTCTGCCGCGCTGGCGATTGCGGCTGTGATCCCGCATAACGACAAGACCGAGCGCAACACCCTCTTTACCGTGATCGCGGTCACGACGCTGTCCACGCTGGCGATGGTGCTCTATCCGCCGCTGTTTCAACTGCTGGGGCTGGCCGAACTGCAACAGGGCTTTCTGATCGGCGCGACCATTCATGATGTGGCGCAGGTCGTGGGGGCAGGGTTTTCCGTCTCGGACCCGGCGGGCGAGATGGCGACCATCACCAAGCTTTTCCGCGTGGCGATGCTGCCGGTCGTTCTGATCGTGATCGTGCTGGTGCTGCGGATGACGCCTGCGGGCGCAGGTCAGGGCCGGATTGCGCTGTTGCCGTGGTTCATGCTGCTGTTTCTGGCGCTGGTGGGCTTGGGCAGCGCGGTCGATCTGCCGCCCGCATTGGTGGCGCAGGTGGACACGCTGTCGCGCGCCTGCCTGATCACGGCGATTGCGGCGCTTGGCGTCAAGACCTCACTGAAAGCGCTGGGCGCGGTCGGATCGGGGCATCTGATCATCGTGGTGATCCAGACACTGGCGCTGCTGGCTTTTGCCCTTGGCGCCGTGCTGGCCCTTGACCTGTTCGCCCCGGTCTGAGCGGGGCTATTCCCCGCCTTCGGCGAGCGCGCGGGCCTGATCGCGCAGCACGAATTTCTGGATCTTGCCCGTGGGCGTGCGCGGGATCGGTGTGAAGACAAACCGCCCCGGCACCTTGTAGCGCGCCAGTTGATCGCGGCACCAGTCGCGCAGCGCCAGCGCTTCCACATCATGCCCCGCCGCCAGTTCCACGAATGCACAAGGAGTCTCGCCCCATTTCGGGTGGGGCATGGCGACCACTGCACAGACCGCAACGCCGGGGTGCCGATACAGCGCCTCTTCCACCTCGATGGATGAGATATTCTCGCCGCCCGAGATGATGACATCCTTGGCCCGGTCGCGTAGCTGGATATAGCCATCCGGGTGCACCACGGCCAGATCGCCCGAATGAAACCAGCCCCCTGCAAGCGCCCTGGCCGTGGCGTCCGGGTTGCGGAAATAGCCCTTCATCACGACATTCCCGCGAAACATGACCTCGCCCATGGTCGCGCCATCCCATGGCACGGGGGCCATGGTGTCGGGGTCCATGACCTCCAGCCCCTCCAGCGGCAGATAGCGCACACCCTGTCGCGCTTTCAGCGCGGCCTGCCGGTCGCGGGGCAGGTCGGACCAGTCGGCGTGCCATTCATTCACCACGGCCGGGCCGTAGGTTTCGGTCAACCCATACAGATGGGTCACATCGAACCCGGCCTCACCCATCTCGGTCAGCAGCTTCTCGGGCGGGGGGGCGGCGGCGGTAAAGAACTGCACCCGGCGGGGCAGGGGGCGCTTTACCTCTTGCGGGGCATCGATCATCAGCGACATCACGATGGGTGCGCCGCACAGATGGGTCACCCCATGATCGGCCAGCGCGTCCCAGATGGGCTGATCGCGGACCTGCCGCAGACAGACATGCGTGCCGATAATGGCCGACAGTGTCCAGGGAAAGCACCAGCCATTGCAGTGAAACATCGGCAGCGTCCACAGATAGACCGCGTGTTTCGCCATGGACGTGGTCAGCGCATTGCCCTGCGCCAGCAGATAGGCCCCACGGTGGTGATAGACCACGCCCTTGGGGTCGCCCGTCGTGCCCGATGTGTAATTGATCGCAATGGCATCCCATTCGTCCTGCGGCATCAGCCAGTCGAATTCCGGATCGCCGCCCGCCAGAAACGCCTCATAGCTGTCATCAGCGACGCTCATCTCAGGGTCGGCATAGACGATCACCTCCGGCGTGACAGAGGCCAGCGCCAGCGCCTCGTGCATCAGTGGCGCGAACTCTGAGTCGACGATCACCAGCCTCGCCATGGCATGATCGAGTTGAAAGGCGATGATCGCCGCATCCAGCCGCGTGTTGATCGAATGCAGCACCGCCCCGCACATGGGCACCCCGTAATGGCATTCCAGCATCGCGGGCGTATTGGCCAGCATCACCGACACGGTATCACCCCGCCCGATGCCCGCGCTGCCCAGCGCCGAGGCAAGCTGCCGCGACCGGGTGTAGAACGCGCGATAGGTGAAACGCTGCGCCCCGTGGATGATCGCGGGGTGGTCGGGAAAGATGGCTGCCGCGCGGGCGAGAAAACTCAGCGGTGTCAGCGGCTGGAAATTCGCCGCATTCCGGTCCAGCCCGGTGTCATAATGGGCCTGCGACATGCCGCCTACCGATCCTCCCACTGGGGCGCGCGTTTCTCGATGAACGCGCCGATCCCTTCCTCGGCATCGCGCTTGAGCATGTTCTCGACCATGACCTGCGCGGCGTAATCATACGCCTCGGCCAGTGTCATTTCGCGCTGGGCGTAGAAGGCTGCCTTGCCGGTCGCCAGCGTCATGCTGGAACGGCTGGCGATCTTGCGCGCCATGTCCATCGCCGTTTCGCGCAGGCTGTCCGGGGCAACGGCATGATTGACCAGCCCCATCTCGGCGGCGCGGGGGCCGGGGATCATGTCGCCGGTCAGCAGCATCTCCATCGCGTGTTTGGGGGCCACATTGCGCGACAGCGCGACCATCGGGGTGGAACAGAACAGCCCGATATGCACCCCCGGCGTGCTGAAGCGCGCCGTATCCGCCGCCACGGCCAGATCGCAACTGGCGACAAGCTGGCAGCCCGCCGCCGTCGCCACGCCCGACACTTCGGCGATCACGGGTTTGGGGCAGGTCACGACCGCCTGCATCACGCCCGAGCATTGCGTCATGATCCGGGCGAAAAAGGCGCGGCCCCGGTCGGGCGCTTCGCGCGCGGCGGTCAGCTCCTTCAGGTCATGACCCGCGCAAAAGGCCGGCCCCTCGGCCGCCAGCACGATCACGCGCACATCCGGGTCACTGCCGGCGGCATCGAGCGCGCTGCCCAGTTCCGAGAGCATCGCGGCAGAGAGCGCGTTGCGCCGTGCGACATCGTTCAGTGTCAGGCGCAGGATGCCATCAGCATCCAGATCGCGCAGCAACAGGCTTGGCGCGTCCATCGCCCCCCCCTTTCCCGATCATGCAGTGCCTAGAGGATATTCACTTCCACGCTTTCGGCAAGCGTGTTCGCGATGAAACAATAGCGATGTGCCCGGTGCTGCATTTGGGCCAGATCCGCATCCGCGACCGTAAACCCGGTGTCGAACCGCACCACGGGGTGCAGGTCGATGCGTGTGACCGACATCTGCCCGCGCGCATTCTTGCCCAGATGCGCCACCGCATGGTCGTGATAGCTGGCCACCGGCCAGCCCGCCTTGGCGCAGAGCGCCAGAAAGGTCATCATGTGGCAAGATGACAGTGACGCCGCCAGCGCCTGTTCGGGGTTGGTATTGCCCGCAGCGCCGCCCCAGTCCGGGGCGGCATCGGCGATCAGTTCATGACCGGGGCCGTAATGCAGCACATGTGCATTCGAAAAGGCCCCTGGCGTCAGGGCAGGTTCGATCCGCTGCCAATGCAGGTCAATCGACAGGTCCGAGCGTGCGGCGGCAGGGTGGGCGGCGATATTCATGCTGCCGCCAGTTGCTTGCGCGCGTCGAAAAAGGGCTTCTCGGCGACTGTGGCGCCGGTCATGCCTGAATCGGTCACGACCTCGAGCCTGGTGCCGATTTCGGCCCATTCCGCCCCCACCATCGCAAGGGCGATATTCCGGTCCAGGCGCGGGGAATGAACGGCCGATGTCACATGGCCCACATCGGTTCCCCCATGCCAGACGGTCCAGAACCGCGTATTCGGCCCGTCAAGCGGCGCGCCGTCGATCACCAGCCCCACCTGCTTGCGGGTCACACCTGTGTCGCGAATGCGGCGCAGCGCCGCCTTGCCGATGAACTCGGCCTCCATCTCCAGATCGACCAATCGGCCCAGGCCCAGCTCATAGGGGTTGGTGTGCATGTCGGCATCGGCGTGGTAGGACAGCATTCCCCCTTCGACCCGCCGGATGGTCGAGGTATGCCCCGGCTTCAACCCCAGCGGCAGGCCCGTCGCCATGATCCGTTCCCACAGCGCGTTGCCGCGCGATCCGTCGCGCAGATAGATCTCGTATCCCAGTTCCGAGGACCAGCCCGTGCGCGACACGATCAGCGGAATGCCGTCCAGATCCATCTCGCGCCACCAGTAATAGCGCAGGTCCATGATGCTGTCGCCAAAAAGCGCGCGCATCACCTCGCCCGATTTCGGACCCTGCAGTTGCAGGGGCGAGACATCGGGTTCGCGGATGGTCACATCCAGCCCCGAATGCACCGCCAGCCCCTGCGCCCAGAGCAGGATGTCGCTATCGGCAAGCGACAGCCAGAAGTGAGTCTCGCCCAGCCGCAGCAGCACCGGGTCATTCAGGATGCCGCCCTCGGCATTGGTGATCAGCACATATTTGCACTGCCCGACCGCCATGTTCGACAGGTTGCGCGGGGTCAGCATCTGGGTAAAGCGCGCCGCATCCGGGCCCGTGATCTCGACCTGCCGTTCCACGGCCACGTCGCACAGGATCGCGTCATTGACGAGGTTCCAGAAATTCTGCACCGGGTCGCCGAAATCGCGGGGGATATACATGTGATTATAGACCGAAAACCCCTTCGCGCCCCACCGAAGCGTGGCATCAAAAAAGGGCGATTTGCGGATCTGGGTGCCAAAGCCGTAGTCCTGTAGCTGCATGGGGGTGTCCTCCTCCAAAAGATGCCGTCGCCTGTCCTCACTCCGATGCCTATGATAGCGGAGTGTCGCCAACGGCGTGGCCTGAAATCGGGCCGGATACAGGACCATTCAGGTCCTTTTCTCAGCCAGTTGCAGGCGGATTGTTCGCATGGGGTCGCGCGCGGGCCTGACCCAGCAACCGCGACACATCGGGCTGGCCGGACTTGACCTGACGGGTGGCGAAATAGGTCACGTATCGGTCAATCCCGATCTGCGCGTCCAGCAGGTCATCCATCACCGCCTGAAAGGCCGCGAGGCTGGGGGTATGCACCGTCATGATGTAATCGACGCCCCCGCCGGTGGCGACGCAAGACGTGATCTCATCGCGTCCCAGCACATATGTTTCGAATTTGTCGAAATCAGCCTTGCGATGATGGTTGAGCGAGACAGTCACCACGACCTGCGTGATATCCACGATCCGGTCCAACGCGATAATCGCATGAAAGCTGCGGATGAACCCTGCCGCTTTCAGGCGCGTCAGCCGTTCCCAGCACGGCGTGGGTGACAGATTCACCTTTTCGGCCAGTTGCGTCTTGCTGAGCTGACCATGCTTTTGCACGGCGGCCAGGATGCGGATATCCGTCGCGTCGAGTTCGTTCTTCTTGCGCATTTCATCCCCCCAGACGCGCTCTGCACCGCAGATAGCGCCGCAGACTGGGCCTGCCCGCGAATGACGCGGGCCGCGACATTTTACGTCTGTAGCGCAGGCGTGCGATCTGTAGCGCGCCCTTTGCGACATCTGACACGTCAAGAGCGAATCGTGACGCGCGCCCTTGGCCAGAAATTGCGCACAAGCCAGGTGCGACTGCACATCCGGAAGGCGCCCGCCATGCAAATCATGCAAGCCGGGCTTGCATCCCTGTCGCTTGTTCTGCGCTGCAGCATGACCCATGTTGGCGCTAACCGAACGCAAACCGAATGGAGGGCGACATGCCTGCACTGCTGAACAACATCCAGACCCGCCTGCGCAAACGCGCCGCTTATGCCCGCACAGTCGCCGAGTTGCGTGCCATGCCGCTTGATGTGGCCATCGACCTCGACATCTACCCGCCGGATGCCGAGAAGCTGGCAGCAAAAGCGGTTTACGGGCGCTGAGCCGCGTCAGGCCCGGAACTTGCGCCGCAACGCGTCGCGCACCGGGTCCGAGACGAAATTCGACACATCACCGTTCAGCCGCGCGATTTCCTTGACCAGCTTGGACGCAATGGCCTGATGGCGGGCTTCTGCCATCAGGAATACAGTCTCGATCCGGTCATTCATCGCGCGGTTCATGCCGACCATCTGAAACTCGTATTCGAAATCGGTGACCGCCCGCAGCCCGCGAATGATGATCGAGGCGCCGACCTCTTGCGCGCAATCGATCAGCAGGTTCTCGAACGGGTGGGCCACGATCTCGACGCCTGTGCGGGCATGCAGGTCGGCGGCCTCGGCCTCGACCATGGCGACACGCTCTTCCAGGGTGAACAGCGGCCCCTTGTCGCGATTGATCGCAATACCGATCACCAGCCGGTCCACAAGCTGCGCTGCGCGCGTGATGATGTCGCGATGACCCAGCGTCAGCGGATCGAACGTTCCCGGATAAAGACCAATGCGCATGATATCCCTCTTGTCCCACCTCTGGGCACGCAACAATATTGCGCGCCCGGATGCAAGGGGCGTTGCAGGTCAGTAGCCCATGATCATGCCGGTCAGCGCGTCCTTTTCCAACTCCAGCTCGGACAGTTTGGCCGCCACCACATCCCCGATCGAGATCAGGCCAAGCATTTTGCCATCTTCCATGACCGGCAGGTGGCGAAACCGTTTGGAGGTCATGGTCTGCAGCACCAGATCAGTCTTGTCGGACGGGTTGCAGCCAAAGACATTGCGCGTCATGGCCGAACTGACCGTATCTTTCAGACAATCAGGCCCGCGCCTGGCAATCTCGCGCACGATGTCGCGTTCCGACAGGATGCCAGCAACCTTTTCCCCATCATCCGAGGCGACAACCGCCCCGATCCGCTTTTCCGCCAGCAATTGCACGGCATCGGACAGGGTGGCCTCGGGCGAAATGGTGATGACGCCGCCCTGCGGCTTTGACCGGATGATCTGACTTACAAGCATGTCCCTGCCTCCCATGACTGTGCGGTGCAACGTCTGCCCGCTCTCCCATCGTCAGCGTCGGACAGGCGGGGGCCGCCTGTCAAGCGATATCCCGTCGCATGAGCGGAAGGCCGGGGTCAGCCGGAAATCTGTTCGCGCAGCACCGATGCGGTCATCGACATGAACAGATAGATGCCCAGAAAGATCAGAAAGGCCACGGCGGAATTTTCCAGCTTGCGCGGATAGGTCGCCTCGTCCGGGGCGACAGGGGCCACCGACAGCGCCAGATAGCGGACCTGACGACTGACCTCGATCCGCGCGCTTTCCAGTTGCTGCATGGCCTGCGCGCGCATCATCTCGCGGGTCTGCACCTCGGCTTCGGCCATGATCAGTTCGCTCTGGATACGGGCCAGCGAACTGCCATCCTCGGGCCCGCGCGTCATCGAGCCGCGCAGCGACTCGATCTCGCGGCGCAGGGCCTGTTCGCGCCGCTCCAGCGGCTGGACGCGGGCAGGGTTGGGCCGGGGGTTGGATTGCAATTCCTCCAGGCTCAGGCGGGTCTGGGTCAGCTCGGCCTCCAGCGTGCCGATCTGTTGCGAGATCAGCGACAGCTCGACCTCGCCCGACATCACGGCAGAGCGTTCCTGCAAATCGACCGCCGCCTGCCGCGCCTCATTCAGGTTTTGCTGGGCCTCTTCCAGGCTGGCGCGCGCCTCGCCCAGCTGGCTGTCGCGCAGGCGCTGGGTCATCATGTCCACATGTTCCTCGGCAAAGCGGATCAGCGCCTGGGCAAAACGCTCGCTATCCTCGGCCGAGGCGGCGATCACCTCCATGCGCACGACCCCTTCGGTGGGGTCATAGCCGATCTGAACATGGCGCTGATAGGTGCGATACGCCTGCTGGGCCGAGGCATCGGGCGCAAGGCGGCGCAGCAGATCGATATGGTCCTGCTGGAAATGGTCGCGGAAGCCTTCTTCCTGATCCAGCCGCAGCATGGCCGCGCGCGATTGCAGATAGGCCTGCACCGAGGCGGCCTCGCTCTGCCCGCCAAGGCCCATTCCGGCGGCGGATGGCAACATGCCCGCCATCGCGCCCATGCCGTTCTGGCTGTCGGCCTGCTGGATGATGAACTGGCTTTCGGTGCCGTACATCGGCGTGGCGATCACATAGAAATACCATGTCACCAGAAATGTCGGCAGCGTGACAAAGACCAGCAGCCGCGCGCCCAGCAGGATCAGGCGCTTGCGGCGACGTTTGGCAATGTCGCGCCGCACACGCTTGAGTTCCTTTTCGCGCTCTGCAGCGATGCGCGCCATGCGGTCGGATTGTGCCGGGGGGCTGGCACCGTCATCGGTTTTCGCGGGCGCAGTCTCATTGCGTTTGGCAATCTCGCGTCCGGGCCCGGAGTCTGAATTCACCAGTTCCAGCATGGTGGAACGCGCAAAGGGGTCGATACCGCGCTGGCGCAGGATCAGCACAGCCTCATAGGCCGATGTCGCGCGCACCCCGTGTTTCTGCGCGACGCGCATCGCCATGCGCAATTGCCGCGCGGTCAGCCCTTCGGCGCGAATCGCATCAATGCCGGTGGCGGCGCGGGCGGCCTCCTCCGGGTCGGGTTGGGTGTTGCCCGTCTTGCCGGATTTGCGCACCACCAGTGCGGCGCGGGTGTCCTGATTCGGGTCGCGCCGGGGCGCGTCGGTGTCGGCGCTGCCTTCATCCACCAGTTCATAATCCGCATCCTCGACCGGGGGCGCGGGGGCGTTATCCTTGCCGGTGTCCTCCGTCCCGCTGCCGGTCCCGGACCGGCGCAGGCGGAAGCGTTTGGATTTAATCGGCGTAGTCATAGAGGTCCTTGGCTTCCTCGAGCGTGTCGAAGAAAAACAGCTTGCCGTCGCGCAAGACAGCGGCCGAATTGCAGAAGCGTGACAGAATATCCGCCTGATGCGACACGATGACAAGCGTGGAATGCATGAAGCGCTCGCGCATGATTGCGCCGGCGCGTTTGTTGAAGGCGATGTCCGTGGTGCTGGGCATCCCCTCATCCACGAGATACAGGTCGAAATTCATCGCCAGCATCAGCGCCAGCGACAGCCGCGCGCGCATTCCCTGGCTGTAAGTGCCCAGCGGCATGTCGAAATATTCTCCGACATCGCATAGCCAGCGGCAGAACGCCTCAACCTCATCAGGGTCGAGGCTGTAGAGCGCGGCGATGTAGCGCACATTCTCGGTCGCGCTGTGCTTGGTGTTCAACCCGCCCATAAAGCCCAGCGGAAAGGATACGCTGCAATTGCGCCGGATCGTGCCGTCATCGGGTTTTTCCAGCCCTGCCATCATGTTGATGACCGTGGTCTTGCCGGTGCCGTTCCTGGCCAGAATGCCAAGATTCATTCCCAGCTGAACCGTGAAGCTCGCATCTTCAAGGATCACCTTGCGGCGGGTTCCGGTCCAGAAGGACTTGCTTACATTCACGAATTCCAGCATGTCCGTCCAAACTCACACCGATCCCATGCCCAAGATACCGGCCAGCGGATCATCAACCGGCTGCCCTGATATTGCACTGGCGCAGGTGTACACTGCCATGATGGCTGTATCATGGCAGTTATGCGCCCAAAATGCAGTTCAGGCAATCGTTACATGCTGTCGGTAAAGTCGGTGTGAACCGGGGCGGCCTGCGCCTCAGCGGCCCCAGCTACGTACGGCGCCGCAGTCGATATGCACGAAATCCGACCGCGAATAGCGACCGACACCGCCTGCGTTGCAGGCAATCGCGGCCTGCGCGATCTGGTTGACCGAGCGCGAGCGCAGCCGCACATCCGCCGCCTCACCCGTCAGGTGAAGCGAGTTCTGTGCCACATTGTTCGAGCGTGCGCGCAGCATGTTGTTGGTCTGGCGCGAGCGGAAGCCCGACAGCAGCATATAGGGTTCGCTGACGCGCAGGATGCTGTGGGTCGCGGCCAGCAGGTCGATGGTGCGCGTGTCGATCCGATGCACTTCATTATTTCGCCAGTCGCGGAAGAAGTGATTGATCTCGGCCAGCGATTCGGGAACGTACTCGCCGTCGATCCAGTAGATCATGTTGATGTTTTCGCCCGTGCGCCCCGAGTAGAATTTCAGGCGGCGGATATCGCCGGCGCCGCGCGCATAGGCGGGTGCGGCTGAAAAGAACGGAGCGGCAGTGATGGCAGTTGCGGCAAATGCGCCCAGCAGCGAGCGGCGACCAATCGTGATCGAATCCGGAAGTGACATCTGACGATCTGACCCTCTGTTTATATTTCGCCCTCTTTCTTCTTGCCGCCTGATACAGCGGCTCGGGGCGTGGTTCCTCATGCTCTGACCCCGGCATGTGCCCGGTTCGGCACTGCAGGAATGTTGTAAAAGTTACACATCTGGCCGCCGATCCCAAGGACCAACTGCCCTTCGAACAGGGGGGTGCGTTGATTTGAGCGGAAACTTGCCGGTCAACCCCTTTTTGCGGGAACCGGGATGCAGCCTTGAGTGTTGTGTCGCGCCATTCATGTGCAGATCATGCCAGAGGTTGGTTGACAAAACCTGAAAACCACGCCCGGCACTATATTTAAGGTGGTCACAGGCTTGTGAATCGACCATCACACTTCTAACCTGTCCATTTGAAACCAAAGAGTTGCGGAGAATACCATCATGCTCACGTCTGCACTGAGATTGCCATCAGCCTTGGGCCGGGCGACGCTTGCGCTGTGCCTGGCAGGCGGAATTTCGCTGGGGCACACGGCGCAGGCGCAGGAATTCCCCGCCTTTCGGCAAGCGCTCGCCGAAACCATTTCAGCGAATGAAGGGGCTTCGGCCTTTTATCGCGACACCGGGTATGAACCGCTCTGGACCGGGGCTGACAGCGCACCCCGCCGCGAAGCGCTGATCACGGCGCTGTCGCGCGCCGGAGAACACGGGCTGCCCGCCCAGCGCTACGATGTGGATGGGCTGATCGCCGGGTTCAACGCGGTCGAGAGCGAGCGTGACCGGGGCGAGCTGGAAGCGCAGGTGACCAAGGTTTTCCTGCAATATGCCCGCGATCTGCATTCCGGCGTGCTGAATCCGCGCCAGATCGACAGCAGCATCGTGCGGCAACTGCCGCGCCCCGACCCTGAAACCCTGCTGCGTGATTTCGCCGAGGCGCCTGCCGCATCCTTCTTGCGCGGGCTGGCCCCGCGCGCCCCCGAATATGCGCGGCTGTTCCGCGCCCGCAACGACCTTGTGCGCGTGATCGAAGAGGGCGGCTGGGGCGAACCCGTGCCGCAGACGCGCTTCACGCCCGGCACCTCGGGCGAGGCGGTGGTAGCCCTGCGCAACCGCCTGATCGCCATGGGATATCTGGAGCGCTCTGCCTCTGCCGAATATGACGCGGCGTTGCAGGGCGCAGTGATGGCGTTTCAGAAGACCCACGGGCTGGAACAGGACGGAATCGCGGGCGAGGCGACGATTCGCGCGCTCAATGTGCCTGCAGAGGACCGCCTGAAATCCGTGATTGTCGCAATGGAGCGCGAGCGCTGGCTGAACATCCCGCGCGGCGACCGGCATATCTGGGTCAATCTGACCGATTTCACCAGCCAGATCGTCGATGATGACGAGGTGACATTCGAGACTGTCTCGGTCATCGGCGCCAGGGCCTCGGACCGGCAGACGCCCGAATTCTCGGACGAAATGTCCTATCTGGAACTGAACCCCGACTGGACGGTTCCCCGCTCGATCATCGCGCGGTCCTACTGGAATGCGCTGGCTGCGGGTGGGGCGCGGCAGTTCCAGATCGTGGATGCGCAGGGCCGTGTCGTGCCGCGAGAAGCGATCGACTTTTCGCGCTACACGCCCGCGAATTTCCCCTTCAACGTGCGCCAGCCACCGGGGCCCAGCAACGCGCTGGGCGAGGTGAAATTCATGTTCCCCAACCCCTATGCCATCTATCTGCACGATTCGCCCGAACGCCACCTCTTCGGCCGCACAGTGCGCACCTATTCGTCCGGGTGCGTCCGCCTGCAGGACCCGCGTGAATTTGCCTATGAGCTGCTGTCGCGCCAGTCGGACGACCCGCAGGCGAAATACCACCGGGTGCTGAACACGCGCCAACTGACGCGCATCTATCTGGATGAGAAAGTGCCGGTGCATCTGGTCTATCGCACGGCCTTTACCGATGTGCGCGGCGCGCTGAACTTCCGCAATGACATCTATGGCCGCGATGCCCGCATCTATGACGCATTGCTGCGGGCCGGTGCCGTGGCAGACGCGCTGCAAAGCTGAGACGACAGCACAAGCTAACTGACACGCGCGCGCAGGTTTTCTGCGCGCGCGAAATTGACTGGATGCCTGTTGTGAAACTGTTACAAAGATTGATAATATGTGCGGCAGGTAGCAGTCAGGAGCGCGTCCTATGGAACTGGATGTGATGCAGGACAAGGATGAGGTCGCGCAGGCCGTGATCGAGATTATCGCCGAACAGGCTATGATCGACCGGGCCGACATATCGCGTGACAATACATTGTCCGATCTTGGGCTCGACAGTCTTGGACTGGTCGAATGCATCTTCGGGATCGAGGAACGCTTCGGGATTACCGTGCCGTTCAACGCCAATACGCCTGACCAGCCCGAATTCGACATCTCTTCGGTCGGGGCGATCATTTCCGAGGTCGAAAAGCTGGTGGCCCGTCAGGCTGCATGAGGCGCGTTGTCATCACCGGGGCGGGGACGCTGAACCCGCTGGGTCATGATCTGCGCAGCACATGGGACGCGATGCAGGCGGGCCATTGCGCCATCGACCGGCTGACCTGCCGCGATCTGGATCGTCTGAGCGTGCAGGTGGGCGCGGAAATTCGCGGGTTCGACCCGGTCGCCCATTTCGAACGCGGCAAGCTGAGCCTGCTGGACCGCTTCACCCAGATTGCGCTGGTCTCGGCCCGGCAGGCCATGGCGCAGTCCGGATTGCAGATCACCGAAGAACTGGCCCTGCGCGCCGGTGTCGTGATGGGCACGGCGGGGGGCGGGAATACCACGGTCGATGACAATTACCGCGCCGTGTTCGAAGAGGGCAGGAACCGCGTGCATCCGCTGGTCGTGCCCCGATTGATGCATAATGCGGCAGCCTCGCATATCTCGATGGAATTCGGGCTGAAAGGGCCGGGGCTGACCGTGTCCACGGCTTGCGCCTCGGCCAATCATGCGATGGGACAGGCGCTGATGATGCTGCGCAGCGGCATGGCCGATGTGATGCTGACCGGCGGGTCCGAGGCGATGCTGTGCTTTGGCGGGCTGAAGGCCTGGGAAGGGCTGCGCGTGATGGCGCGCGACACTTGCCGCCCGTTCTCGCGCGACCGCTCGGGGCTGGTGCAGGGCGAGGGCGGCGCGGTTTTCGTGTTCGAGACGCTGGAGCATGCGCAGGCACGCGGGGCCGAGATACTGGCCGAAGTGGCGGGGTTCGGCCTGTCCTCGGATGCGGGCGATATCGTGGCGCCCGATCTGGACGGCCCGGTGCGTGCGATGCGCATGGCGCTTGCGGATGCGGGCGTGGCACCGGAGGATCTGGGCTATGTGAATGCCCACGGGACCGGCACCACCGCCAATGACCGGACCGAAGCGCAGGCGCTGCGCCGCGTGCTGGGCGCCCATCTGGACAAGGTGCCGGTATCATCCAGCAAGTCCCTGCACGGGCATTTGATCGGCGGCACCTCGGCAGTGGAATTGCTGGCCTGTCTGCTGGCGCTGCGCGAGGGGGTGATCGCGCCCACGGTGAATTTTACCGAGGCTGATCCCGATTGCCCGCTGGATGTGGTGCCCAATGAGGCGCGGCGCGCGCCGGTGGATGTGGCGATGTCGAACGCCTTTGCCTTTGGCGGGCTGAACGCGGTCCTGATGCTGCGGCGCGCGTGATCCCTGAGGGGGCCGGGGGGCTGCCGCCCCCCAGGCTGGCCCTGCGGGCCAGCGCCCCCTGCTTCAAGGGGGATACATCCCCCTTGAAAATCCCCGTGGATATTTTTGCAAAGATGAAGGGATCAGCGGCGCCCGGCCAGTTTGCGCAGGGGCGGGGCGGGTTCGGTGGCAGGTTCGGATCCCGGATCCTGCATGGTCTGGACGGTGTCGCGCAATTCGTTGAGCAGGTCGAGCAGCGTATCGAGCCGGTCGGCCCCGAAAGCGGCGGCAAGCGCGCGGTAGCTGGGCTCTGATTCCTGCACGACCTCTTCGAAGAGGGCCATGCCCGCCGGGGTCAGCCGTACCATGTGGCGGCGCGCATCGGTGCAGTCGACCTGTTCGATCAGCCCGCGCTGTGTCAGCCCGCGAAAGATGCGCGTGAGCGATGGCGGCAGGATCACGCAGCGATCCGCGAGGGTCTTGGCGTCCAGCGCTTCGGCCTCGGCCAGAGCACGCAGCACGCGCCATTGGGGCATGGTCAGATCATGACTGTCGATGAAGGGCTTGAACAGCCGCGCCGTCGCCTCGCGTGTGCGCAGAAGCGCAATCGGGAGGGATTTCTCGAATTTGCGCAGCGCCTTGTTCGCAGGTTTCGGCATGAGCACCCCTGTGCTGTGGGTTTTTGCAACAGTATCAGACCGGGCGCTATTTTCAAATGAAAACATTTGCGCAGGCGCAGCGTCATTTTGTCTGCGTGTGACTGGCCTTGCAAGCGCGCGACGGATTGGGCATGACCGCGGCAAGGAACACGCCGAGCAGGGAACAGACCATGAGCGATATCAGCCAGGACGCCTATAATGTCACCGCCGATGAACTGCGCCAGTTCATCGAGCGATTCGAGCATCTGGAGGCCGAGAAGAAGGACATCACGGACCAGCAGAAGGAAGTGATGGCCGAGGCCAAGGGGCGCGGCTATGACACCAAGGTGCTGCGCAAGATCATCGCCATGCGCAAACGCAAGCCCGACGAGATCGCCGAGGAAGAAGCGGTGATGGAGCTGTACAAGGCCGCGCTGGGGATGGAGTGACCGGGCTTACGGCTGGACCAGAGTGACCCCGTCCATGCTGGCGATCAGATCGACATCATCCTCGTAAAGCGCGGTGAGCAGGTCAAGATGCCCCTCATCCCAGTCGGTGATGCTGGCATCGACATCGAGTTTCGCCTCATCGCAGAACTTGTCGAGGAAGGCGGCGATGACCTTCTGGCGATGCGCTTCATCCACGGGCGGGGCGCTGGTCAGATAGGATTCGAGCCTGGCGGCACCACCCTCGATCATGATCGAATCGTACCAGTCATACGCATTGCGGAACCCGCCCTCGGGGGTGCAGCTTGCGATACGCTCCAGCATCTGATGCCAGAGAAAGGGCGTATCCTCATCGCACCAGACGGTCACGCGGGCCTCTGGCCAGTGCAGACGCATATCTGCGATCAGGGGGGACCAGCGCAATTCCTCGCTGCGCAGGTTTGTCTCGATCGCCTTGCGGGCATCGGTTTTCGCGGCCTGCAGCACGGCGGGGATATAGGTTGCGGGATTGCGGATGCAGAAGAAAAGCTCCACCTCGTGCCGTCCCAGCAATTTGCGCAAGGCCGCCAGCCGTGCGGTCGCATCGGGATAGAGGTTGCGCCCGTCGGTGATGTCGGGGCGGCTGGCCAGAATGCCCGGTGCCGACAGGATCAGGCGGCGGGTTGCGGCATCCGCGCCGGTCACTTCGCGCAGGCGGTCGGTGAAATCGGGCGCATAGGCGCTGTCCATCCCCTGCGTGGCTGCATCGATCATCATGTTCAGAAAGCTGCGCTTGCCCGGAACCAGAACCCCCTGCGCACCAAGAGCGTCGGCATTGTCGCGCAGACAGCCGCGCATTTGCGACACGTCCGTCAGATGTGCGCCCAGATGCAGTGCGATTTCCATGATTCTGTGCCTTCGGTCCTGTCAGACGAGCTCGCTGCCCCGATTGCGGTATATCTAGTCCGGCATTGTGACATGGGCAGGTCCCAATTCCGTCAAGAATCGGGCGATTGTTGCCGTTGTGGCAAAATCGCAGGCCCTGTGGGGCAGGGTGCAAAGCGTCTATTGAGGCGGCGCGCAAATGCGCTTATGTAGCGCGCAGGGCCGGCTTAGCTCAGTTGGTAGAGCAGTGGTTTTGTAAACCGAAGGTCGGGGGTTCGAGTCCCTCAGCCGGCACCAGATTTCCATGTATCCCGTTGGGTCGTGACCTTGCACCTGCCCGGTTCGTGGCGCACAACACGCGCATGCGGACAGGAAGGGCAGGGCAATGATCGCAGTGCAGGGCTATGAGGGCAAGCGGGTCGCCGTGCTGGGGCTGGGGCGGTCGGGCCTGGCCAGTTGTGCAGCCCTAGCCGCAGGCGGGGCCGAGGTGCTGGCATGGGACGAGAGCGCCGAAGCGCGTGGCGCCGCCGAAGCTGCCGGGCTGCCGCTGCACGATCTGACGCGGGTGGACTGGTCGGGCGTGGCCGGGCTGATCGTCAGCCCGGGTATCCCGCATCTTTACCCTGCACCCAATGGTGTCATCGCGGCGGCTTTGGCGGCCGGGGTGCCGGTGGACAATGATATCGGCCTGTTCTTTCGCAGCTTTGCCACAGCGGACTCCATGGCGTTTGACCAGCCGCCCAGGGTGGTGGCGGTGACAGGATCGAACGGGAAATCCACGACCACGGCGCTGATCCACCATATCCTGACGCAGGCGGGGCGGCCTGTGCAGATGGCGGGCAATATCGGGCGCGGTGTGCTGTCCATCGACCCGCCGGGCGAAGGCGAGGTGGTGGTGCTGGAACTGTCCAGCTACCAGACCGATCTTGCACGCGCCCTGACCCCTGATATCGCCGTGTTCACGAATCTCTCGCCCGATCATCTGGACCGGCATGGCGGGCTGGGGGGCTATTTCGCGGCCAAGCGCCGCCTGTTCGCCGAGGGCGGGCCGGACCGCGCCATCATCGGCGTGGATGAGGCCGAGGGCCGCTATCTGGCGGGCCAACTGGCGCTGGCGCCCGAGGATGCGCGCGTCATCCGCGTCTCATCAGGGCAGAAACTCGCCGGGCCGGGCTGGAATGTCTTTGCGCGCAAGGGGTATCTGGCGGAAACCCGCAAGGGGCGGCAGGTGGCGTCAATCGATCTGCGCCCGCTCAGGGGGTTGCCCGGTGCGCATAACCACCAGAATGCCTGTGCGGCCTATGCCGTAGCCCGCAGCCTCGGCCTTGCGCCGCGCATGATCGCGGACGCGCTGGAAAGCTTTACGGGGCTACCGCATCGCAGCCAGCTGGTCGCCGAAGCGGGCGGCGTGCGCTACATCAACGATTCCAAGGCCACCAATGTCGAGAGCGCTGCGCAGGCGCTGCAGGCGTTCGAGCGTATTCGCTGGATCGCCGGGGGGCTGGGCAAGGATGGGGGGATCACGGCCCTTGCGCCGCATCTGGGCCATGTCACCAAAGCCTATCTGATCGGCCATTCCGCGCGCGATTTCGCCTTGCAGATGGGCGCGACCCCGCATGAGGTCTGCGAGACGATGGAGCGGGCCGTGGCCTCGGCCATGGCCGAGGCCACCGCGGGCGAGACTGTGCTGCTGGCCCCGGCAGCGGCAAGCTTTGACCAGTATCCCGATTTCGAAAAGCGCGGCGATGCCTTTGTGGCCGCTGTGCAGGCGGGGTTGGGACATGAATGAAGACACGCTGCGCGGCTTTGCCTTTGCGGGCGGCGCGTTCTTTCTCTGGGGGCTGTTGCCCTTCTATTTCCGCGCGCTGGAACATGTCCCGACCATCGAGGTCGTGGCCCATCGCGTCATCTGGGCCGTTCCGGTGGCGCTGGCCGTGCTGGTCTGGCTGGGGCGCACGGCCGATCTTAGCACTGCCCTGCGCACGCCCCGGATGCTGGCCATGGCCTGCGTCACCGCCACGCTGATCTCGATCAACTGGGGCATGTATGTCTGGCTGATCCAGTCAGGGCAGGCGATGGAGGCCGCGCTGGGCTATTACATCATGCCTGTCTTCAGCGTCTTTCTGGGCGCGACGCTGCTGGGTGAACGCCTGTCGCCGCGCCAATGGGGGGCGGTGGCGCTGGCCGTGGCCGCCGTCGTGGTGCTGACACTTGAGGCCGGGCGCCTGCCGATGGGCGCGCTGGGTCTGACCCTGTCCTGGGGGTTCTATGCCTATTTCAAACGCGCGCTGCCCATTGGGCCGAATCAGGGTTTCGCGCTCGAAGCGCTGATCCTGACCCCCTTCGCCATCCTGCTGCTGCTTTGGGGCTATGTCAGCGGCAGCCTGTATGGCGCGCAGGCCAGCGGGCTGGAATGGGGGCTTTTGCTGGGCTGCGGGGTGGTCACGGCAGTGCCGTTGATGCTCTATGCCAACGGGGCCAAGGGCCTGCGCCTCTCGACCATCGCGATTTCCAGTTACCTGATCCCGACCTTCATTTTCCTGATCTCGGTCTTTGCCTTTGCCGAGCCGTTCGAGGGCGCGCGCCTGATCGCCTTTCCCATGATCTGGGGCGCGATGGCGTTGTATATCTGGGAAGTCCTGCGCCAGCGCCGGGCCCAGCCCGTTCCCCCGGCCTTGAGTTGACCCGCAGCGCGCTAGCTGACATCAGATGTCAAGGATGACCTCTAGACCGATGATTGCCCTTTCCGTGTTCGTGGTTCTGGTGCTGGCTGCATGGCTGGTGATCGCGCGGGCCCCGTTCTATCTGCCCGCCTATGACGACAATGCCCCGCCTCTGCCCGAAGGTGACAGCTATGTCTTCGGCTTCGCGACGCTGAGGAATCCGGTCGTGCGTTTTGTCGTGATCGGCCGTCCCGTCCCGGCGCAAGAGGCGACATTGCGCGGCTTTTCCCGCGAACATCGCGATCTGCGCGATGCACCGGACATGCTGCTGCCGGGCGTGCGCTTTCGCGTTTCCCCCGAAGAAATGCGCCGTCTGGACCGGTATGAACAGACTGGGCGGCGCTACAGGCGCGATTTATTGCCACTTGAGGACGGATCTGTTGCCTGGGTCTATCGTTTGATCGGCGAACAGGGCATAGATGCATTACAGGACTGAACACCGGAGGGGCGCATGCCCGCCTTGCACGCCCAACTCCCGCTCGACCGTTTTCTGCCCCTGCCGGATCACGGGGCAGCGCGCAGTGCTGCGCGCCGCGTCGGTGTGGAAATCGAGTTCGCGGGCCTGAGTGTCAAGCAGGCGGCCACAATTCTGCGCCACGAATGGGGCGGTGAGTTGACCGAACGCGATGCGCGCGAGGTCATGCTGCGCAAAAGCGCGCTGGGCGATATCAAGATCGAACTGGATATCGCGCTCAAGAAGGAATGGGCCGAGGATCTGGCCGCGCAGATGCTGGGTGATCTGATCCCGGTCGAAGTGGTGACCGAACCGCTGCCGCAATCCGACCTGCCGCGCGTGGCCCGGCTGATGCAGACCCTGCAGGCCGCCGGTGCTGTCGGCACGCAGGCGCGGCTGGCTTATGGCTTTGGCATCCATTTCAATGTCGAACTGCCCGATGACGGGGGGGCCGCGCTGGTCGCGACCGCGCGCGCCTTTGCGCTGTGCGAGGACTGGCTGCGCATGGCCGACCCGCTGGATCCCGCGCGCCGGGTGCTGCCCTTTGTGACCCCCTGGCCGCAGACCCTGGTGGCCTATCTGGCCCGCGCGCAAGGATGGGAGCCGCGCGATCTGGCCCGTGCCATGTCGGCGCATGCGCCGTCGCGGCATTTCGGGCTGGACCTGCTGCCAGCGCTGCAGCACCTGTGCCCCGATGCGCTGGAGGGCATCCCCGAGGATCATCTGAAAGGCGCGCGCCCGACCTTTCACTACCGCCTGCCCGAAACGCGGCTGGGCGATCGCAAATGGTCGCTGGCCTATGAATGGAACCGCTGGAGCATGATCGAGCATATCGCCGCCGATCCCGACCTGTTGGAGTCACTGGCCGTTGAATGGCGCGCGCATCACGCGCCCCTGTCGGATGAAAAGCTGCTCTGGGCCGAACGGGTCGAGGCGATGATCGCCGCGTCCAGACTGCCCTCGCGCATGGGGATCATGCCGCAGCGCGTGGCGTAAACCCGCGCGTCAATCTACACAAATCCTGCGCTACTGCGCCCGTTCCAGCGCCGGGACGCGCTGCAAGAGCGGCATCAGCGCCCCCATATCCGGCCCATGCGGGCGCCCGGTCAGCGCCTTGCGCAGCGGCATGAACAGCCCCTTGCCCTTGCGCCCGGTCGCGGATTTCACGGCGTCGGTCCAGTCTTTCCAAGTCGTCGGACCATAAGGGGGCGGGGGCAACAGGCGCAGGGCCTCGGCCACGAAATCGGCATCCTCGGGTGCGATATCGGGTTCTGCCCCATCGCGGCACAATGCCCACCAGCCCGACAGATCATCCAGCCGGGTGATATTCTCGCGCGCGACATCCCAGAATTGCGGGGCAAGCGCCTCGGGCACGCCCAGCGCGGCAATGGTGTCGGCCACATCCGCATAGGGGCGGGCCTGCAGATCGGCGCGGGTCAGAGGCCAGAGATCCTCGGCATCGAATTTCGTGGGCGCCGATCCGAATTGCGCCAGATCGAAGCCATCCGCGATCTCATCGAGCGACCGGCGCAGTTCCACCGGCTGGCTGGACCCCAGCCGCGCCATCAGCGACAACAGCGCTGCCGGCGTCACCCCCTGTTCGCGCAGATCGCGCAGGGACAAGACGCCCAGCCGCTTGGACAGGGCCTCGCCCTGCGGGCCGGTCAGCAGCGAGTGATGGGCAAATGCGCAGGGCGTGCCGCCCAGCGCCTCGATGATCTGGATCTGGGTCGCGGTATTGGTCACATGGTCCGACCCGCGCACGACATGGGTGATCCCCATATCCATGTCATCGACGACCGAGGCCAGCGTATAAAGCACCTGCCCATCCGCGCGGATCAGCACCGGGTCGGACACGCTGGCCGCATCGATCGACAGCGGCCCGAGGATGCCATCCTCCCAGGCGATGCGGTTCTGATCGAGCAGGAAGCGCCAATAGCCATCGCGCTCGGCGCGCAGCTTTGCCTTCTCTTCCTCCGAAAGGGCCCTGGCGGCGCGGTCATAGACCGGCGGGCGGCCCATATTGAGCTGTTTCTTGCGCTTGAGGTCCAGTTCTGCCGGGCTCTCGAAGCATTCATAGAAACGCCCGTCCGCGCGCAGTTTGGCGGCGGCATCGTGATACCGGTCGAGGCGCCTGGACTGCTGCTCCATCCGGTCCCATTCCAGCCCCAGCCATTCCAGATCCTGCTGGATCGCATCGATATAGCCCTGGGTGGAGCGTTCGGGGTCCGTGTCATCCAGCCGCAGCACGAATGTGCCGCCAGCCTTGCGCGCGATCAGGTAGTTGAACAGCGCCGTGCGCAGGTTGCCGATATGCAGGAACCCGGTGGGCGAGGGGGCAAAACGGGTGACGATGGACGACATGGGCGGCACTCCTGAGGTTGGCATCTCTCTTTCACAAGCGGGTGCGCTGCGCAAGTCCGCGAGGGCGGGCTGAAAGCGCCCGCTCGGGGGCCCCACCCGCCCGCCCATGCCCCGCTCGCGGGCGCTTGCCCCTGCGGGGCGTGCGGATGCCATCACAACACTGCGCGGAAAGCTGCCAGTGCCGATTTTGCCAAAGACAGGGGCGGACCGGGGCGCTAGACTCAAGGGCAGCTTGTGGTTCTCGGAGGAATGCATGCGTCTGATCAAGGCCCTTGTCGCCGCTGCTGTGATGCTGGTCGTGCTGGTTGTGGGGGTCTTCATCCTCATGCCGACCGAGCGGATCGCCGCCATCGCCACCCAGCAATTCGAGGCCAGCACAGGGCGCAGTCTGAGCATTGGGGGATCGGTCCGCCCCAGCTTTTACCCTGTGATCGGCGCGCGGGCGCTTGATGTGCAGCTTGGCAATCCGGACTGGGCGGGCGAGGGGCCGATGCTGCGCGCCGCAGAAATGGATATCGGGCTGAATCTGGCCATGCTGATCCGCGGCGATATCCAGATCGAGCGTGTGGTCCTGCAATCGCCGCAACTGCATCTGCGCCGCGACGCGGATGGGCGCGTCAACTGGGACCTTGGCAGCCGCTCATCGGACACACCCTCGTCAGATGCAGGCAGCGGGGGTGACGCGATCTCTGAACCAGCTGTCGCCCCCCGCGCGCGCCGCATCACGCTAAACGAGGCCGAAATCCGCGATGGCAGCCTGCGCTTCGAGGATGCGATTGCGGGCACTGATCTTGAGCTTGAGGCGCTGGGTGCCTCCTTGCGCATACCCGATATGGCGGGGCCTGCCGATCTGGTCCTGTCGGGGCGTCTGAACGGGCAGACCGTCGCGCTGACACTGAACACCGATAGTGCCGAGCGCATGCTGGAAGGGCGCACCACGACGGTGATGCTTGATCTGGAGGCGGCAGGCGCGCAGATCGCCTATGCCGGGCGCGCAGGGCTTGACGGTCTGGTGGCCGAGGGGCGGGTGCAGGCGCATGTCCCGCAGCCCCGCGCCCTGATGCGGATGCTGGGGCAGGCCGGGGGCGAGGTCGCGTCCGACTGGTTGCCGCTTGGGGTGACGGCGGATCTGACGCGCACGGCGGATGGGCTGATCTATCTGCGCGACGGGCAGTTCCGGGCCGGGGCGATGCGACTGCGCGGCGCCGCCGATCTGGACCCGCGCACCGAACGTCCCGGCCTGACCGCACAGCTTGCGGGCGACGTAGTGGATCTGCGCAGCAGCGGCAATGGCGGGTCCGGATCAGGCGGGTCGGGCAGTGGCACAACGGCGGACCCCGGCTGGTCGCGCGAGGTCATCGATGCCAGCGCGCTGGGGCTGATCGACGCCGATATCCGCCTGACCCTGGATGGGCTGCGCACCGATCTGACGACGCTGGGGCGCACCGACCTGTCCATTGCCATTGACCGCGCCCGCGCCGTGACCACCCTGCGCGAGGTTGCGCTGTTCGGCGGTGTGATGACAGGCGAGTTCGTGATGAACAACCGCTCCGGCCTGTCGGTCGGGGGTGATCTGCGGCTGCGCGATGTGGATCTGCTGCCACTCTTGACCGATCTGGCCGATTACCGCCGCTTGCAGGGGTCAGCCAGCGCGGACCTGCAGTTTCTGGGCGTCGGCAACACGATGCATGACATCATGAACAGCCTGCGCGGCGAAGGCGCCTTGCGATTCGCGCAAGGTGAGATCATTGGCTTCGATCTGGCCGGAATGCTGCGAAATCTGGACATGTCCTATATGGGCGAAGGGAATCGCACCGTTTACCAGTCGATAAACGGCACATTCTCGATAGCCGATGGTGTGCTGCGCAATGACGATCTGCGGCTGGACTCCAGCCGCCTGTCGGTTACGGGGCGCGGGTCGGTGGGTCTGGGTGCGCGCACTCTGGATTACCGCATCGTGCCCGCCGCCCTGCGCGATGCCGAAACCGAACTGTTGCGCGTGCCGCTGATGATTACCGGGCCATGGGATGCGCCGCGTTTCCGGCTGGATATCGAGGCGATGGCGCAGGAACGTCTGCGCGTCGAACAGGAGCGACTGGAAGAGATCGCGCGTGAGGAGGCGCGGCGACTGGAAGAGCGTGCGCGCCGCGAGGCCGAGGATCAGTTGCAGCGCCGGCTAGGTGTTGAGCGCGAAGAGGGCGAGCGCCTGGAAGACAGCCTGCGCCGCGGGGTAGAGGAAGAGGTCGGCAGTCGCATTCGCGGCTTGCTGGGCCGGAACTGAGCGCCCGCGCGCCGCTAGCCCATCGCGCGATGCAGCATGGCGAGCGCGTGCTCGACCGTTGCCGCACGCACGTCAGCCCGTCCGATGGCGCCGAATTCCACCGTCTCGGTCAGGGTGCCATCCGCGCGCGCCAGCCCGAAACAGACGCGCCCCTCGGGCTTGTGCTCAGACCCGCCGGGCCCGGCGATGCCGGTCACCGAAATCGCGATCCCGGCCCGCGACTGTGCCAGCGCGCCAAGCGCCATCTCGCGCGCGACCGCTTCCGACACGGCACCATGTTGCGTCAATGTGTCTGCGCTGACCCCCAGCATGGCCTGTTTCGCGGCGTTGGAATAGGTGACAAAGCCGCGATCCACGACATCGGATGATCCCGCTACATCGGTCAGCCGCGCGATGATCAGGCCGCCGGTGCAGCTTTCGGCGGTGGCGATCATGACACCTGCGCGGCGCGCGCGCTCCAGAACCGCCTCGGGGGTCACAGCCCCATCATCCCATGCGCAAAGACAGCGGCCACAGCGACCACCATTGCCGCCATGGCGCCCGCGATGATGTCATCAAGCATCACGCCAAGGGGTGTATGCATCCGGTCGGCCAGTCCCACCGGGCCGGGTTTCCAGATGTCAAAGGCGCGAAAGGCCAGAAACGCCACCACCCAGCCGGGCCAGAGCGCGGTAATCGGCACGGATTGCAGCATCGCGCCCAGCGACACGGGCCAGAGCGCCAGCCACATGCCCGCAACCTCGTCAATGACAATCTCGGACGGGTCGGGGTCGGACAGGCCTGCCGTCTCGACCTGCGTGGCCCACCAGCCGATGGCAAAGGCCAGGATGGTCGCGAGCGCCAGAAGCCAGAAGCCACCCAGCACATGCAGCGCCCAGGCCACGGGCAGCGCCGCAAGCGTGCCCCATGTGCCCGGCGCCGGGCGTAATAGCCCCGCGCCGAAAAATGTCGCGATGATCCGTGTTGCCCGCATCTGTGCTGCCTTCCCTGACCTTGAGACATATCGCGGATTATGGCGAATGCCAGCGCCTAGACCCGCTGCAGGCAGGCCGTGGCCAGCGCCGCGATCCCTTCACCCCGTCCGGTAAAGCCCAGCCTTTCGGATGTGGTGGCCTTGACGCTGACCTGATCCGGCGCGCAGCCCATGATCTCGGCCAGTTTCGCCTGCATGTCCGCCGCATGGGGGCCGATCCTGGGCAGTTCGCAGACAAGCGTCACATCACAATTGCTGATCGCATAGCCATGCTGTTCTGCCAGCGCGACAGCATGGCGCAGAAATATGTCACTGGCCGCGCCCTTCCATTGCGGGTCCGAGGGCGGGAAATGCCGCCCGATATCGCCCGCCGCAAGCGCCCCATAGATCGCATCGGTCAGCGCATGCATCCCGACATCGGCATCCGAATGCCCGACAAGCGTCTGGTCATGCGGCACCAGCACACCGCATAGCCAGCAGCCATCACCGGGGCCGAAGCGGTGGACATCATAGCCATTGCCCAGTCTGATCTGCATGTGGCGTTCTCCTGCGCGGCCAAGCATCTGCTCTGCACGCGCGAAATCTTCCGGGTAGGTGAGTTTCAGATTGTCCTCGCTGCCCGGTGTGATGGCAACCCCGATGCCCGCGGCGCGCGCAATCTCGACATCATCGGCGGCTTCACCGGCGTGCGCACGATGGGCGGCAAGGATGGTGGCATAGTCAAACCCCTGCGGCGTCTGGGCGCGGAACAGCCCGTCGCGCGGCTGCGTGCCCGCGACCTGACCCCCGGCCCCGCGCCACAGCGCATCCGTCACGGGCAGGGCAGGGGCGGCGGCATCGTGTGTGGCCAGCGCCGCGATCACGCCCGCGATCACCGATCCGGGCACCAGTGGGCGGGCACCATCATGGATCAGGACCAGACGCGGTGCGTCACCTTCCAGAGCATCCAGCGCGGCGCGCACCGATGCCGTCCGGCTGGCCCCGCCATCCACCAGCGTGACACCGCGCAGATCTAGCGCCTGCGCCTGCGCGCGATCATCCGGGTGCAGGACCAGCACCAGGCGGTGCAGACCGGCGGTGCGAAACGCCGCCAGCGTATGGGCGAGGACCGGGCGATCGCACAGCATGCGCCACTGCTTGGGCACACCCGCACCCGCGCGCGTGCCGCGCCCGGCGGCGACGATAATGGCAGCAATGTCGCGCGGGGCGGTTTCAGTTGACATGGCAGTGCTCCTAGCCGAAGCAGGCGCTGCTGACAATCCGCGCGTTTTGCCGCCATTATTGCTCAAAAAATAGGCGTTTGATGAAATTCGCGTCAGTAACCGCGGCCAAGCCTTTGCCAGCGTCGCGCCCAAGTTGTACACCATCCCAGAGGTTTTCAGGATATTCCCATGCACCGGACAGACATAGCTGCAGGGTTCTGCTTGCATGGCGCGGCGCGGTCGGTTGACGTCGCGCCGCCGGTTCTGCTGGCCCCGCTCGCGGGCATCACCGATCTGCCCTTTCGCCGTGTCGTGGCCGGGTTCGGGGCGGGGCTGGTCGTGTCGGAAATGGTGGCGAGTCAGGAAATGGTGCAGGCCAAACCCTCGGTCCGGGCGCGCGCGCGCGCTGAACTTGGGCTGGGTGAGGCGCGCACGGCCGTGCAGCTTGCCGGCCGCGAGGCGCATTGGATGGCCGAAGCCGCCCGCATGGCCGAAGCAGGTGGCGCGCAGGTCATCGACATCAATATGGGCTGCCCTGCGAAAAAGGTGGTGGGCGGCATGTCAGGGTCGGCCCTGATGCGCGAGCCCGACCACGCGCTGCGCCTGATCGAGGCGGTGGTGGGCGCCGTGGGCGTGCCCGTCACGCTCAAGACCCGGCTGGGCTGGGATGATGATTGCCTGAACGCCCCGGATCTCGCGGCGCGGGCTGCGGATGCAGGCGTGCAGATGGTCACGATCCACGGGCGCACGCGCTGCCAGTTCTACAAGGGCCGCGCGGATTGGGCGGCGATTGGCCGGGTTGTGCGGGCCTGCAAGGTGCCCGTCATCGCAAATGGCGATATTATCGACGCGGAGGGTGCGGCCCAGGCGCTTGCGCAATCGGGCGCTGCGGGCGTGATGGTGGGGCGCGGCGCGCAGGGGCGACCCTGGCGGCTGGCGCAGATCGCGGCACGGCTGTTCGACGCGCCCGCGCCACAGATGCCGCAGGGCGCGGCCCTGGTCGCGCTGGTCGCCGCGCATTACGAGGCCATGCTGTCCTTCTACGGGCGCGATCTGGGCGTGCGGGTCGCGCGCAAGCATCTGGGCTGGTATCTGGACGAAGCGGGCGGCGCGACTGCCCTGCGCCGCGAGATCCTGACCGCGACTGACCCTGCCATTGTCCTGCGTCTGTTGCCTGATGCGCTGACCCCCGACCGTCTGGAGTGCGCGGCATGATCCCGCCCGCCACAGGCACGATCTGGGCGGCGCTGCCGGTCCCGGCGCTTCTGGTGGGTCACAAGGACGGGGTCGAGCTGATCGCCGATTGCAACCCGGCCTCCGAGCAGTTCCTTGGCGTATCGCGCCGGTCGGTGCAGTCCCGTCCGATGGATGATGTTGTCTGGATCGACGCACCCATTGGCAATGCCATCGCGCGCTGCCGCACCAACCGCGCGCCCGTCTTCATCAATGATGTGCATGTCTCTGTCGGGGACCGTGCCTCGACGCTGTGTTCGGTGCAACTGGCGCTTCTGGGCGACCGGCGCGATCTGGTGCTGATGCTGCTGACCCCGCGTGACATCGCGGGCAAGCTGGGCAAGGCCGATGGCATCCGCCAGTCCGCACGCTCTGCCATCGGCATGTCGCAGATGCTGGCGCATGAAAT
Source organism: Paracoccaceae bacterium (assembly GCA_007695345.1). Lineage (GTDB taxonomy): Bacteria > Pseudomonadota > Alphaproteobacteria > Rhodobacterales > Rhodobacteraceae > Roseinatronobacter. Next base: position 35,336 of record REDZ01000080.1, read on the forward strand.
CAAGAACCCGCTGGCCGGGATCACGGGGGCGGCGCAGCTTCTGTCCATGGGGCTGACGGGCGATGACCGGGCGCTGACCGATCTGATCGTGGCCGAGACGCAGCGCGTGGTCAAACTGCTGGACCAGGTCGAACAATTCGGCAATCAGCGCCCGCCAGAACGGCGCGCGGTCAATATTCATGATGTGCTGGAACGCGCCCGCCGCTCGGCCGAGATCGGCTTTGCCGCGCATATGCAGATTCGCGATGCCTATGACCCGTCCCTGCCGCCGGTCTGGGCCGATCCGGACCAGTTGCAGCAGGTGTTTCTGAACCTGCTGAAGAATGCTGCGCAGGCACAGTTGATGGGCGGGCGCATCTCCATCCGCACCTTCTTTGAACAATCGCTGCGCCTGCGCGGGGCCTCGGGGCAGGATGTGGCGCTGCCCATCCATGTCGAGATCATTGATGACGGCCCCGGCCTGCCCAGGGAAATCGCCGATGAGATCTTCGACCCCTTTGTGTCGGGGCGCGAGAACGGCACAGGGCTGGGGCTGGCGCTGGTGTCCAAGATCGTGGGCGCGCATGACGGCTGGATTACGGTCGACAGCAAGCCGGGCCGCACCGTGTTTCGCATATCGCTGCCGCGTGTCCCGCGCGAGGCTGAGAAAGAGGAGAAGTCCTGATGGACGGTACTGTTCTGGTTGCAGATGACGATCGCACGATCCGCACGGTTCTGACGCAGGCGCTGACACGCGCGGGGTGCAAGGTGCATGCGACCTCCAGCCTGACGACGCTGATGCGCTGGGTCGAGGAAGGGCGCGGTGATCTGGTTATCACCGATGTCATGATGCCCGATGGCAACGGGATCGAGATGATCCCCAAGATCAGCCTGGAACGCCCCGACCTGCCGGTGATCGTGATTTCGGCGCAGAACACCATCATGACAGCGATTCAGGCCAATGAGGTCGAAGCGCATGACTATCTGCCCAAACCCTTCGATCTGCCCGACCTGCTGAAACGCGCGGGCAGCGCGATGAAGAACCGCCGCCTTGTCGCGGCCAGCGAGGCGCCCGCGCGCCCCACGCCCGCCCCGCGCGGCGATGTGCTGAGCATGGATTCGATCCCGCTGGTGGGCCGCACCCCGGTCATGCAGGATCTGTATCGGCTGATCGCGCGGGTCATCAACGCGTCGATGCCCGTGCTGATCCTGGGCGAATCCGGCACCGGGAAATCCCTGATCGCGCGCACGTTGCATGACCTTTCGGACCGCCGGGTGCAGCCCTTCGTCACGGCATCGGCCGAGGATCTGCATTCCACCGACGGGGTGCAGGCGCTGTTGTCGCGGGTGCGGGGCGGCACGCTGCTGCTCGACGAGTTGACCGCCTATGACACTGAAGCGCAGCTTCGCGCCGCGCGGCTGCTTGATGCGCTGCCCGAGGATGCGCCGCGCGTCATGGCGACCGCGCAGGGCAATCTGACCCGCGCGCTGGGCGATGGCGCGCTGCGCGAGGATCTGTATTACCGGCTGGGGGGCGTGGTGCTGAACGTGCCGGCCCTGCGCGAACGGGTCGATGATCTGGAACCGCTGGCCGAGCATTTTCTGGCGCAGGCGGCGGATGAGGGCGCGAGCCTGCGCAAGCTGTCCCCCGAGGCGCTGGATGTCATCCGCAGCTATTCCTGGCCAGGCAATGTGCGGCAGTTGCAGAACACCCTGCGCCGCGCCAGCCTGACCAGCGCCGACCCGCTGATTTCGCGCGCCGAAATCGAATGCTCGCTGCAAAGCCAGCCCAGCAACGTCAATATGGGTGAGCGTTTCATGGACGAGACGCTGTCGGAATCCATCGCGCGGCATCTGCGGCGCTATTTCGACCTGCACGGGCAGGACCTGCCGCCACCGGGGCTGTATGGCCGTATCCTGCGCGAGATGGAGGCGCCGCTGATCGAGATTGCGCTGGATGCCACAGGCGGCAATCAGGCGCGCTGCGCCGATCTGCTGGGGATCAACCGCAACACGCTGCGCAAGAAGATCACCGAACTGGACATCCCGGTATCGCGCCGCCGCAAGCTGGCCTGAGCGCGTTCATCCCGCCCAGTTCGTTTTGATGTAGAAATACCACATCGGCTGTGGCAATCTCGCGTCACGGGGGGCAATGGGCCGTTCCGGCACATCCTGGCCAAAACAGGGCGAAATGCGCGATGAGGGGTTTTTGACAGGGGCATCGCTCAGAAGGGCAGCGATCTGGGAACGGGTGTGGGGTCTGGCCCGCACCGGAGCCGTGGATCGGCGCGTGTCAAACCGCATGGCCGTTGCGCTGGTGATGCTGGGTCCGGTGTTGGTGGCGCTGACGCTGCTGGCGCTGGGGCCGCTGGACCAGTTGTTCGACTCGCGCGGGTTGCTGCTGATCCTGCTGGCCGATCTGGTCTATCTGCTGCTGATCGCGGGGCTGGTGGCCATGCGCATCGCGCGGCTGATCGCGGCGCGACGATCGGATTCGGCCGGGGCCAAGCTGCATCTGCGGTTGTCCGCGCTCTTTGCCACGATTGCGCTGGTGCCCACTGTCACAGTCGCGATCTTTGCCACCGTGACGCTGAATGTCGGGCTGGAAGGGTGGTTTTCGGACCGTGTGCAGCGCGTGCTGGGCAATTCGCTGGCTGCTGCCGAAGCCTATGAATTCGAGCAGGAGCGCGATCTGCGCACGGATACGGACCAGCTTGCCTCTTACCTGGAAACATTGCGCCGCGTCTTTCCCATGATCGAGGAGGGCGAGCTGCGCAGCCTGCTGTCCGAGGCGCAGGGCCAGGTGCAGCGCGGCCTGCGCGTGGCGTTCATCATCGATGGCGAGGGCGATATCCGCGCGCGGGGCGAACGGTCCTACCGGTTCAATTTCACGCCCCCCATGCCCGAGGAAATGGCGCAGGCGCGCGACGGGCAGGTCATCATCAAGGACTGGCAGAACAACGAATTCCGCGCCATCCAGATGCTGGACAATTATTTCGACCGCTATCTGTATGTCGCGCGCGAGGTTGATGGCGAATTGCTCAGCCTGCTTGATGAAACGCGCGAGACAGTGCGCTTTTACCAGCAGCTTGAGCGCGAGCGCGGGCAGTTGCTGTTCCAGTTCGGCGCGCTTTACCTGGGCTTTGCGCTGATCCTGATCATGGGGTCGGTCTGGCTGGGGCTGAGTTTTGCCGAACGGCTGGCGCGGCCTGTGGGGCGTCTGGCCGATGCGGCGCAGCGGGTCGGCACGGGCGATCTGGATGTGCGGGTCACGGTTGCGCGCGATGATGACGAAATCGCGCTTCTGGGGCGGGTGTTCAACCAGATGACGCGGCAATTGCGCGGCCAGCGCGATGTTCTGCTGGAAAACACCCGCCAGATCGAGGCGCGGCGCCGCCTGTTCGATTCGGTGCTGGGGTCGGTCACCGCCGGGGTGATCGGGCTGGACGGGCAGGGGCGGCTGGAATTCATCAACCGGGCTGCGGAAAACATGGTGGCGGTGGACGGGGCCGCTCTGCTGGGCGAGCCGCTGGCAGATATCGTGCCGGAATTTGCCCCGCTGCTGGACCGTCTGCGCGCCAGCCCCGGACAGGCCCGCGTGCAGGAAGAACTCAAGCTCGTGCGCGGCGGTCGGCTGGAGACATTGCTGGTGCGTGTAGCCGCGCGCAGGCAGGTCGATGGCCAGCTTGAAGGCTATGTCGTGGCCTTTGATGATGTCAGCGAACTGGTCTCGGCGCAGCGCATGGCGGCCTGGGGGGATGTCGCGCGCCGGATCGCGCATGAAATCAAGAACCCGCTGACCCCGATCCAGTTGTCATCGGAGCGGATCGACCGCAAATTCGCACGCAAGCTGGGCGCGGAGGATGCTGAAAGCCTGTCGCAACTGACCTCGGTGATCGTGCGCCAGACCAATGATCTGCGCCGCATCGTGGATGAATTCTCGCGCTTTGCCCGGATGCCCGAACCCGACCGCCGCCCGCATGATCTGGTCGCGATCCTGCGCGACTGCGCGTTGCTGCAGGAAAGCGGGCAGCCCGACGTGCGTTTCGACATCACACTGCCGGACGCGCCGGTCGTGGTCGAGGTGGATGAAACCATGATGGCGCAGGCCTTTACCAACCTGATCAAGAACGCGGGCGAGGCCATCGAGAGCAAGCGCGCCGAGGGTGTGGCCGACAATTTCGTGCCTGAAATCCGCGTCACGTTCGAGGCGGGCGAGTCCGATCTGGGCATCACGATTGCCGACAATGGAATCGGCCTGCCCGCAGACCGCGCCCGGCTATTCGAGCCTTATGTGACCACGCGTGAGGACGGCACCGGGCTGGGCCTGTCCATCGTGCGCAAGATCATCGAGGAACATGGCGGTACCCTTCGGCTGGACGATGCGCCGGTCTTTGACGGGTGCGATCATTCCGGCGCAATGGCGGTTATCCATTTGCCACGGCTTGCGCCCGAGGCAGCAGCACAGACAGAAGCGGAATTGGCGGAGCAGCACAGATGAGCGATATTCTTATTGTTGATGACGAGCGTGATATCCGCGCCCTGATAGCCGATATCCTGCAGGATGAGGGCTATACCACCCGCCTTGCCGCCAATTCGGATGAGGCGATGGCAGAGGTCAATGCCAACCCGCCCGCCATGCTGATCCTGGATATCTGGCTGAAGGACAGCAAGATGGACGGGATCGACATTCTGATGACGGTCAAGCGCTCGAACCCGGATATTCCCATCGTCATCATTTCGGGCCATGGCAATGTCGAGATCGCGGTCGCGGCGATCAAGCAGGGGGCCTATGATTTCATCGA
>REDZ01000162.1 GCA_007695345.1 Paracoccaceae bacterium
ATGACTCCGGTCATGGCGATCAGGCCGACATTCTGGCTGAAGCTGGTATTGGGCAACGCCCCGAACAGCCCCGACGCCGCCGTGCCCAGGCCATCGGCAAAGGTGGCGCCCTGGATCTCGCGCTCGGTCGCCTCGCGCCCCGCGCCGCCCTTGGTAATGCCCGAAACATCGCCCACTGTCTCGACCGCCGAGACAAAGGCCATGGCACAGAACCCGATCACAGCGGCGGCGGTGAATTCCAGCCCGAAATGCAGCGGATTGGGCAGGGCAAAGACCGCCGCAGTGCCGACACCGCCGAACTCGACCATGCCCAGCGCAAGCGCCACGGCATAGCCCGTCATCAGCCCCAGCAACACGGCCGAGACCGAGGCCATCCCGCGCGCGAAGAATTTCAGCCCAAGCGTGACGAATATCACCACCAGCGCGACCGACCAGCTTTGCAGGTTGCCGAATTCCTCCGTGCCCATCAGCGGCACACCGCCCGCCGCATACTGGATGCCCACCTGCACCAGCGCCAGCCCGATCATCAGCACCACCAGCCCGGTGACCAGAGGCGGCAGCGCAAAGCGGATGCGCCCGATCACCGTGCCCAGCGCGGCGTGAAACAGCCCGCCCACCAGAATGCCGCCCATGACAGCGGCCATCGCATCCACCCCGCGCCCCGCGACAAGCGGGATCATGATGGGAATGAAGGCAAAGGATGTGCCCTGCACGATGGGCAGCCGCGCGCCAACCGGGCCGAACGTGATGGTCTGCAAGAGCGTGGCCGCACCGGCAAAGAACATCGACATCTGGATCATGTAGATCAGGCTCGGGAAATCATCCGAGCCCGAGCCGAAGCCGAACCCGGCCGCCCCCGCCACGATGATCGCGGGCGTGACATTTGCGACGAACATCGCCAGCACATGCTGCACGCCCAGCGGGATCGCCTTGTAGAGCGGCGGCATGTAATCGGGGTCGCGCAACTGCTCTGGCGTGCCGATGCTGTGAAGTGCCATGGTCCTGTCCTCCTTGCAGACATGCGAGGCTGTTCGCCCGAGGGCGTGCTGCGCTCGCGTTTTTGTATTGCGCGGACGCCCCCTCCTCAGGGGTGCGCGCGCACCTCCCACGGGGTGTCGAACCAGTGTTCGGCCAGGTTCGGGGTCGGACCAATGCGGTCGATGACAGCAAATCGGCCCGGATGCGCAAGCGGGGTCAGGACCCCGTGCCAGATATTGCGATGGAAATTGATCGCCTGCGCCCCATTGGTGAGAAAGGCATGCGGCTGGCCGGGCCATTCGCCGATATCTTCGGCAGCGATGACAAGAAATGCGTGTTCATGCATCGGGATGAAGGCCTGGCTGCCATCGGGGTGACGTTCCATCATCTCGAGAGAATAGGGCAGCGCCCGCGGCTGTGCGTCAAAGATCGAGAGGCCTGCGCGCCCGCCCGCACCGAAATCAAGCGTTGCGCGGTCATGAAACCGCCCGCACAGCCCCTGATTGATCAGCTTGTCGGGCGGGCCCGTCGCGTCCAGCACATCGCCGAAAGGGGCGAAGGCGTCCGGCGTCAGGGGGCGCGGGATAAGGGGGGGATGTGTCACCTGTGGCCTCTGGTCATGGCTGCGGCGGGGTATTTGAGTATTTTTGGCAAGATGAAGCTGTCATGGCAGCATATCCTTCAGCCGCAGGGCCGCGATCCGTTCGACCTGCGCGCAGGCGGTCGCAAATTCGGTCGCGCTGTCATTCTCGATGCGGGTGTGAAACGCCTGAAGGATGCTCGCCTTGGTGTTGTCGCGCACGGCGATGATGAAGGGAAAGCCGTGCTTTTCGACATAGGCATTGTTCAGCTGCTGAAAGGTGGCGCGTTCCTCATCCGTGAGCATGTCGAGCCCGGCGCCCGCCTGCTCGGACGTGCTTTCGCGGGTCAGTCGCCCGGCAGAGGCAAGCTTGCCCGCCAGATCGGGGTGGGCGGTCAGCACACCCAGGCGCGCGGCATGAGGCGCTGTGCGGAAGATGCGCGCAAGCGCGTTATGCAGCCCCATGGCCGTGTCATGGGCGGGGCCCAGTTCCAGATGATAGGCCCCTTCGGCGATCCAGGGGGAATGTTCGAAGATGCCGCCAAAGGCCGCGACAAAGGCATCGCGGTCCATCTGTGACGGGCGCGGACGCGACTGGGGCGGGTGCTCACGCGCCCAGTGATCGGCGATATCGGCGCGGGTGGCGAACCACACGCCCTCATGCGACATCATGTAATCGAGCGCGCGTTTGAGCGCCATCGCGCGGCCCGGCCGCCCGATCAGCCGACAATGCAGCCCGATCGAGAGCATCCCGGGCGCGCCCGCGTCCCCCTCGGCATAGAGCATATCGAAACTGTCACGCAGATAGCGCTCGAACTGGTCGCCAGTGGTATAGCCCGCCTGAATGGCAAAGCGCATGTCATTGCAATCCATCGTATAGGGCACGATCAGCTGATCCTTGCCGCCCGCCTGCACCCAATAGGGCAGATCATCGGCGTAACTGTCAGCGATATAGGCGAAATCACCGATCTCGGCGGCCAGATCCACTGTGTTCATTGAACAGCGCCCGGTGTACCAGCCACGCGGGGGGGTGCCCGTGACCTCTGTGTGCAACTGAATGGCCTGAGCAATCTGGGCGCGCTCTTCGTCGCGGCACATGTCCTTGTGCTCGATCCATTTCAGTCCGTGGCTGGCAATTTCCCAGCCCGCCGCCTGCATCGCGGCCACCTGTTCGGGCGCGCGGGCCAGTGCGGTCGCCACGCCGTACACCGTGACGGGAATATGCTGCAGCAGGCGATGGACCCGCCAGAACCCGGCGCGCGCGCCGTATTCGTAGATCGATTCCATGTTCCAGTGGCGCTGCCCCGGCCAGGCGCTCGCACCCGTGATCTCGGACAGGAACGCCTCGGAGGCCGGGTCGCCATGCAAGAGGCAATTCTCGCCCCCTTCCTCGAAATTCAGCACGATCTGCACGGCGATCCGCGCGCCATCGGGCCAGTTTGGATGGGGCGGGTGGGCACCATGGCCGATCAGATCTCTGGGATAGCGTGTCACATTACGTTCCTTCTGCTGGCCCTCGTATAATCCAGAAAATCAGGCGTGTTTTTCAAAATATTTCATAAGCTGCTTCTGACAGGGTGGTTTTGCTTCTGCCCCCTGTGGCGGGCTAGAGTGGGGCTGGACCTTCAGGAGTTATCTGACATGACCGGCTATCTGACCACCCATGTTCTGGACACAGCCCGCGGTTGCCCCGCCGCCGGGCTGACAATCGAGCTGTTTCGCCTGACAGACGGGCAGCGCGAGAAGCTGAAGACGCTTGTGACCAATGCCGACGGGCGCACGGATACGCAGATCCTGCCCGAAGCCGAATTCGCAACCGGCGCGTATGAACTGGTCTTTCACGCAGGCGCCTATCTGGATGCCTGCGGCACCCCGCCCGAGGACCCGCGTTTCCTGGACATCATACCGATCCGCTTCGGCATGTCCGAAGCCGCGCATTACCATGTGCCGCTCTTGCTGTCGCCCTTTGGCTATTCAACCTATCGCGGCAGTTGATCCCGCATCCTGATCCGTGCCCCGGATCGTCGTGGCGATACGTTCGATCACAAACTCCATGAACAGCCGGGTCTTGGGGTCCTGCTTGCGCCGATGGGTATAGAGGCAGGCCATCTGCACGGGTTCGGGCGGGGTCTGCATGGCCACGGGGACCAATCTGCCCGCGCGCAGATGCTCGATCACTTCGAACACGGGTTTCAGAACCACCCCGTGCCCCGCCAGCGCCCAGTCGGTCAGCACATCGCCATCATCGCTTTCATACCGCCCGGCCACGCGAAAGCGGCGCGGGCCGTCCGGCGTGCCAAGCAGCCACTGGAATTCGGTCGCGCCGGGAAAGCGCAGGTTCAGGCATTCATGCCCGCCCGCCACCAGATCATCGCCGTGGTCGGGCATCCCGTGCCGGGCGATATATTCGGGCGCGGCGCATAGAATACGCCGCACATCCGCGATCTTGCGGATACGCAGATTGCTGTCCTCCGGGTGGCCCAGGAAAAACGCCAGATCCAGCCCTTCGGTCGTCAGGTCGATCTTGCGGTCGGACAGGCGCAGACGCAGGCTGACTTCAGGGTAAAGCGCCAGAAACTCGGGCACCAGCGGCGCGATCAGCCGCCGTCCCACACCAAGGGGGGCGGCGACATAAAGCGCGCCGCGCGGATTGTCGGTGATGCTGGCGATCTCGGCCTCGGCACTGGTGACGGCCTCCAGCACCTCGGTTGCGCCGCGATAGAATGCCTTGCCCTGTTCGGTGGGCGTCAGGCTGCGGGTCGTGCGCTGGAACAGGCGCACGCCCAGATGATCCTCCAGCTGCGAGATACGCGACGATGTGACGGCCGGGGAAATGCGCAGATCCCGCCCTGCTGCCGACATGCTGCCCAATTCATAAACACGGACAAAGGTGCGGATATTGTCGAGATAGGACATTTTTCGGATATTTTTGATGCTGCTTGACTTTTGACAGTCATACCAAAAGAAACCGGGGGCGGATAGTCTGGCGCAACCCTTCAAGACAAAAGAGGACTGCCATGTATGACTGGGCGATCATCTGGGACTGGCTGGAATTTTCCGTCCGCTGGCTGCATGTCATCACAGCGATGGCCTGGATCGGCGCGTCCTTCTACTTCATCGCACTTGACCTGATGTTGCGGCCCAACCCCGCCCTGCCCAAAGGGGCCACGGGCGAGGAATGGGAAGTGCATGGCGGCGGGTTCTATCACACTGTGAAATACAATGTCGCGCCGTCCGAGATGCCCGAGCATCTGACCTGGCACAAATGGCAAAGCTACGCGACCTGGCTGTCGGGCGCGGTCTTGTTGATGATGATCTACTGGGTGGGGGGCGAGTTGTTCCTGCTGGACCCGACTCGCGCCGATCTGGCGCTGTGGCAGGGGATCGTGATTTCAGGGGGCTCGCTGACCATCGGCTGGCTGATCTATGACCAGATGTGCAAGTCCCGGCTGGGCGAGAATCCGACCCTGCTGATGCTGATCCTGTTCGCGCTGCTGGTCGCGATGTCCTGGGGCTATAACCAGATCTTCACGGGGCGCGCGGCGCTGCTGCATCTGGGCGCGTTTACCGCCACGATCATGACCGCCAATGTGTTCTTTCAGATCATGCCCAATCAGCGGATCGTGGTGGCCGACCTGAAGGCCGGGCGCGTGCCGGATGCAAAATACGGGAAAATCGCCAAGCTGCGCTCGACCCATAACAATTACCTGACGCTGCCGGTGGTGTTCCTGATGCTGGCGAATCATTATCCGCTGGCCTTTGCCACCGAATACGCCTGGATTATCGCCAGCCTGATCTTTCTGACCGGGGTCACGATCCGACATTACTTCAACACCATGCACAAGACAGGCCGTGGCCCGGCCTGGACCTGGGCGGTGACTGTCGCGATCATGATCGTCATCGCGTGGCTGTCCACCATACGCCCGGGCGAGACATGGGAAGAGGCCGAGGCGCGCGATTTCACCGCCCATGAAGCGCGCTTCGCCTCCGCCGCGAGCTTCGAGGATGCCTATTACGCCGTGCTGGGCAATTGCGCGATGTGCCACGCGCGCGAACCGGCCTGGGGGAACATGCAATGGGCGCCGTCGGGTGTTTATCTGGAAACCCCGCAGGATGTGGCGCGCCATGCCGATCAGATCTATCTGCAGGCCGGGATCAGCCACGCCATGCCACCGCCCAATGCCATCGACATGGATCCCGCTGCCCGCGATCTGATCGTGACATGGATCCGCGAGGTGCGCGCGACACAATAGAGGGCAGCCACATGCGCCCACCCGATCACGCGTAGCTGTCGATCCGCGCCACGATGTCTCCCCTGGTTGAGGTGAACTCGAACACGAAGCTGAAGCGGCGCACCCGCCCGTCCGCGCCGGTCACCGTGCCACTGGCGGCCCCGACACGCCCATGCGAGATCGCATGGGCGATATCAATTCCGGATGGCTTTTCGCAGGCATTGATGGCGGATCGCCCCTCCAGTCGGGGCTCTGACGGGCCGCATCAGATTGCATTTTCGCTCAGCGCATCGGGCAATGCCTCACCCGACATCAAAGCCAGGGCAACATTCTGCACGGAGGTGTTTCTCGGCGAATTGCCGCAATCTGCGCTTGGTCGAACGACAGGCACAGCGCCCCCCTTCTCTCGGACCCCGAGCCTGTCGGTCTTTCGGCATCTCCGTAAACCAGGGGCCGGGATAGTCGCGGATTTTCAAGAAAACCCGAAGATTGCTGACATGTCTTTCGGGATGGCCATGGGGCGGTGCGGCGTGCATCCTTGCCACAACCGCGCATTGCAGGACAGGACAGACATGACCCCAAGCTACTACGCCCCCGCCGGCGGCCACCCCGGACAGGACCAGCTTCTGACGGACCGCGCTGTCTTTACCAACGCCTATGCTGTCATCCCCAAAGGCTCGATGCGCGATATCGTCACCAGCGCCCTGCCCTTCTGGGAGGGCACGCGCCTGTGGGTGCTCGCCCGCCCGCTCTCGGGCTTTGCCGAGACATTCTCGCATTACATCATGGAGGTTGCGCCGGGCGGCGGGTCGGACCGGCCCGAAACCGATTCCGGTGCCGAAGGCGTAGTGTTCGTGGTCGAGGGCGAGGCGCAGTTGCATCTGGGGGGTGTCACGCATGACCTGCGCCCTGGCAGCTATGCCTATCTGCCCGCTGGCAGTGACTGGCAGTTGCACAACCGCAGCGCGGCAATGCTGCGCTTTCACTGGATCCGCAAGGCCTATGAGACAGTCGCAGGGCTGGACGCACCCGATTCGCTGGTGCTGAACGAGGCGGACATCCCGCCCACCCCGATGCCCGGCACCGAGGGCCGCTGGGCCACGACACGTTTCGTGGACCCGGCCGATCTGCGCCATGACATGCATGTGACAATCGTGACGCTGGCGCCGGGCGCGGTCATCCCGTTTCTGGAAACGCATGTGATGGAGCATGGCCTTTATGTGTTGCAGGGCAAGGCGGCCTATCGGCTGAACCGCGACTGGGTCGAGGTCGAGGCGGGCGATTACATGTGGCTGCGCGCCTTTTGTCCGCAGGCCTGCTATGCCGGCGGTCCGGGGCCGTTCCGCTATCTGTTGTACAAGGATGTGAACCGCCATATGCCGCTTTCCGGCGCAGCGTTTGCGCGGCCCTGAACCGAGAAAGCGCCCGCTCAGAGGACCCCACCCACCCGCCCATGTCCCCTTCGCGGGCGCTGCCCGGCCCTGCGGGCCGGGTGGCGATTGTGCTTGCCGCGCGCCCCGGATCGCAGGCAGGTTGTCGGCAATCAGGAGGGCATCATGCGCAAGGCAATGCATCTGGGGCTGCTGGCTGTCGCCCTGACAGCGACACCGGCATGGGCTGATCTGACGCTGCCGCCTGCGCCGGTGGATGCCGATTATGCGCAGCACCCGGATGCGCTGGTCCATCTGGGCTTTCAGCTTTTCTACGATCCGATCCTGTCGGGCAATCGAGAAGTCGCCTGCGCCACCTGTCACCACCCGGCCTTCGGCAGTTCGGACGGTGTGTCGCTGGGTCTGGGCGATGGCGGAATCGGGCTGGGACCGGAGCGCAGGGCGGACCCCGACAACATGCCCGAGCAGCGCATCCCCCGCAATTCGCCCGGTTTGTGGAATCTGGGCCATGCGGAATTTACCACGCTGTTCCATGATGGCCGGATCGAGGTCGATCCCACGCGCCCCTCGGGCCTGCGCACCCCTCTGGAAAAGGACATGATGGAAGGGTTCGATTCGCTTCTGTCGGCGCAGAACATGTTTCCGGTGCTCAGCCCCGATGAGATGGCAGGCCATTACAGCGAAAACGAGATCGCGCAGGCCGTGCGGCAGGGGCAGATCACCGGGCCCGGCGGGGCATGGGATCTGATCGCCGGGCGGGTGCGCGGCATCCCCGACTATGCCGAGGCGTTTGTCGCGGCTGATCCGCGGATCACCCGCGCCGGGGATATCACCTTCACCGATATCTCGAATGCGATTGCAGCGTTTGTTGCGGTCGAATTTCGCTCGGATACCAGCCCGTTTGACGCCTATCTGCGCGGCGAGGCGCCGCTGCCCGATGCGGCCATGCGCGGGATGGAATTGTTCTATGGCCGCGCGACCTGCAGCACCTGCCACGCCGGTCCCTTCCAGACCGATCACCGCTTTCACGCGCGCGGGGCACCGCAGCTTGGCCCCGGCAAGGCGGCACGGTTCGAGAGCCATCAGCGCGATACGGGCCGGATGCGCGTGACGGGGCGGGCCGAGGATGCCTATGCGTTTCGCACCCCGTCATTGCGCAATGTGGCCCAGACAGCCCCTTACGGCCATGCCGGATCACATGCAACGCTGGAGGGGTTTTTGCGCGACCATCTCGACCCGGTCGCGGCCCTGCCCGGATATGACCGCGATCAGGTGATCCTGCCGGAACTGGGCGTGCAGGACTGGGCGATACTGGATGATGCGGAAGAGCGGGCTGCGATCAAGCAGGCCGTCAGCACACCCCCGATCCGGCTGAGCGAGGCGCAGATCGCCGATATCCTGGCCTTTCTCGAGGCGCTGAGCGACCCGAAGGCGTTGGCAGGACGTCTCGGCGTGCCCGACAGCGTGCCCAGCGGACTGCCCGTGCCGCGCCCCTGAGCAAAGCCGCGCTGCCAAGAGTGTCGGTGATTGCCGCGCAATAGCGTTTATGTGGACATGGCTGTCACCCACTGCGCGACATGGGACATGGGAAACACACCAGCGCAAGGGGCCGATACCTATGAAAGACACCGTCACTGGGCACCTGTCCCGCCGCGCAGCGGCGGCGCCCGCGAAGGGGGCCGGGGCGGGTGGGCGGGTGCCCCCTGAGCGGGCGCTTTTTCGGCCGATACCGGCACCACAGCAGCGCCTTGCGCCCGCGCTCATCGCCCCTCAGGTCAGTAGATATAGCGGATCTGATCGCTCCAGAACCGCTCCAGCCGTCGATAGGCGCGGGCAATCGTGTCCAGCGTGGCAAATTCGATGACATTGTCCTGATGCAGGGCGCGGGCATGGCGCGCAAAGAGGGCAGAAACCCGGTCCCGCACGGCCTGCCCCTTGGCCGTCAGCCGCACGCGTACGGCGCGCCGGTCCATGGCGCAGCGCTGATGATGCATATAGCCAAGCTCCACCAGCTTCTTGAGATTGTAGGACACGTTCGAGCCCTGATAATAGCCGCGCGATTTCAACTCGCCCGCCGTCACCTCATGATCGGCAATGTTGAACAGCAAGAGCGCCTGCACGGGCGTGATGTCACTCGCCCCCAGACGCTCGAATTCGTCCTTCAGGACATCCAGCATCAGCCGGTGCAACCGCTCGAGCAGCGCAAGATTGTCCAGATACCGCGCCAGAAACTCGGCATCGATCGATGCCCGGAAATCCTGCTGAACGCTCACGACATGCTCCCTCGCAGCCAATTGGACCACCAATCTGGCAGCGAGGGACGAAGATTGCGTTAACGCATCCGCGCACCCCCGGCAGCAGCGGAAATGCGCTGCACAAGCGGTGCAAGCGCCTCGGGACAGGGGCGCGCACCTGTGACCCACAGATACAGGTCCTGATCATTCTCTTCCAGCAGGCGTTCATAGGCGTCCAGATCGGAGGCCGAGAGCGCGGGCAGTTCCGTATCGGCATACGGCCCCAGGATCAGGTCCATTTCCTTCATGCCGCGCCGCCAGGACCGCATGCGCAGCTTTTTCAGGCGGGCCGCCTGTGTCTCTGCCATGCTCACAGTGCCTCGCGCAGGATAAGGCGCAGGCGCTTTTCGGCCTTGCCCATACGTGTTGCAAGCTGCGTCATCTGGGTGCGCATCTGTTGCAGATCGCGCAGGATATCCTGCGCCCCGGCGGCGATTTCCTCAGGGGTCGCAGGCTCGGACACGCCTTCACCCTCGCCCGTCAGCAGCCAGCGGATCGAAACATTCAGCAAGCCCGCCACCATCTGCAGCTTGTTCGCGCGCGGCTCGGATGTGTCGTTCTCCCACCCCTGGATGGTCTTGAGCTTGACCCCGAGCTTGCGCGCCAGTTCCGTCTGGCTCAGCCCCTGCGCGTCGCGCGCGGCGGTCAGACGGTCGCCGAAGGTCGCGTTGTCGCCGGAATACCAGTCGGTAGTGTCATCATTTTCCGTCATCGCATTTCCCTGTGGGTCCTGATTTGGGTTGAACGGGGTATGGGGGCACCATAAGAACAAAGCGCCCTAGTTACAAACCGGAGTTCCTGTCATGGCCTTCCTTTCGGACACGCTTGCCCGCGTCAAACCCTCGCCGACCATCGCGGTGACCACCAAGGCCGCCGAACTGAAGGCCGAGGGGCGCGATGTCATCGGGCTGGGCGCCGGCGAGCCTGATTTTGACACGCCCCAGAATATCAAGGAGGCTGCAAAAGCGGCGATTGATGCAGGGAAAACGAAATACACGGCTGTCGATGGCATTGCCGAGCTGAAAGCGGCCATATGCGCCAAGTTCAAGCGCGATAACGGGCTGGACTATACGCCCGCGCAGGTCACCATCGGCACCGGCGGCAAGCAGGTTCTCTATAATGCGCTGACCGCAACGCTGAACTCCGGCGACGAAGTGGTGATCCCCGCGCCCTATTGGGTCAGCTATCCCGATATGGTGCTGCTGGCAGGCGGTGAGCCGGTGGTTGCGAAAGCCAGCGCTGAAACCGCCTACAAGCTGACGCCCGAAGCACTGGAGGCCGCGATCACGCCGAAAACGAAGTGGCTGATCTTCAACTCGCCCTCGAACCCCACGGGCGCGGGCTACACGAAGGACGAGTTGAAAGCACTGACCGATGTGCTGATGCGCCACCCCCATGTCTGGGTGATGTCGGATGACATGTATGAGCACCTTGTCTATGATGATTTCATCTTCTGCACCCCGGCAGAGGTGGAGCCCGCGCTCTATGACCGCACCCTGACTGTCAATGGCGTGTCCAAGGCCTATGCGATGACCGGCTGGCGGATCGGCTATGCGG
>REDZ01000063.1 GCA_007695345.1 Paracoccaceae bacterium
AATGGCCAACAACGCCTTTCACCGCTGGATGGTGCGTTGCATGACGGCAGCGGGCCTGCCGGGCCTGTCACCCCTGGAAGTGCTGATCGTGCATCTGGTCAATCATCGCGACCGGCCCAAGACACTGGCAGATATCTGCCTTGTGCTGAACATAGAGGACACGCATCTGGCCAATTACGCGATCAAGAAGCTGGAAGGGCACAAGCTGGTCAAGACCGGCCGCAAAGGCAAGGAAAAGACTGTCGCAATCACGGAACTGGGCACACAGCTCTGCACCCGCTATGGCGAAATTCGCGAGGCGCTTGTGGTCCGGGCCGCGCGGCAACTGGGCCATGACCCCGCCGATATCAGCCGTATGGCAGCCCTGATGCGCACGCTGTCGGGCGCATATGATCAGGCCGCCCGCGCCGCTGCCGCGCTCTGAACGCTGGCGGCCTGCTTGACATCCCCCCTGCCCGCACCCCAAGGATGAGGGCGCGCGCGGACCAAGCCGCGTGAGAACAAGGGGGCCGCACGCATATGGCGCCAGAGGCTGTCATCATCATTCCGGCGCGCTACGCCTCCACCCGCTATCCGGGCAAGCCGCTGGTGGGGCTGACAGGGGCTGACGGCAGCACCCGCACGCTGGTCGAGCGTAGCTGGCGCGCGGCCTGCACTGTCGCAGGCGTCGATGCCGTTTATGTCGCAACCGATGACACCCGTATCGCCGATACCGCTGCCGGTTTTGGTGCACAGACTGTCATGACCGACCCAGGCTGCGCCAATGGCACCGAACGCTGCGCCGCCGCCATCGCGCAGTTGGGGATCGTGCCGCGCGTCGTTGTCAACCTGCAAGGCGATGCGCCGCTCACCCCGGACTGGTTCGTGACCGCGCTGATCGACGCGGTAAAAGCCGGGGCGGAAATCGCGACCCCCGTGCTGCGCCTGACGCCCGAGACACATGCGCGTTTTCTCGAAGACCGGCGCTCAGGCCGCGTGGGCGGGACAACGGCAGTGATGAATGCCGCCGGTCAGGCGCTCTATTTCTCGAAAGAGGTGCTGCCTTATACCGGGCGGCGCTATGGGCAAGGCGAACAGGTGCCCGCATTCCAGCATGTCGGTGTCTATGCCTATACCCCCCGTGCGCTGCAGGCTTATCTTCAGGCCGGTCCCTGCCTGCTGGAAGAGCTGGAAGGGCTGGAGCAATTGCGCTTCCTCTTTAACGGGATCGATGTGGCCTGTGTCGAGGTCGATGCGCGGGGCCGCACCTTCTGGGAGTTGAACAACCCCGAGGACAAACCCCGCATCGAGGCGCTGCTGAGACGCGACGGGATCGCATGAGTGTCAGCATTGGTGATATCCGCATCGGCAATGACCTGCCCTTCGTCCTGATCGCGGGGCCGTGCCAGATCGAAAGCCTGGACCACACCCGCCGCATCGCCGGGGAACTGGCCGAAATCTGCGCGACACTCGACATCCCCCTGATCTTCAAGGCGAGTTTCGACAAGGCCAATCGCACCAGCCTGTCCGGCGCACGCGGTCCGGGCAT
Source organism: Paracoccaceae bacterium (assembly GCA_007695345.1). GTDB lineage: Bacteria > Pseudomonadota > Alphaproteobacteria > Rhodobacterales > Rhodobacteraceae > Roseinatronobacter. The sequence goes on from REDZ01000063.1 coordinate 1,529, forward strand.
CGATACGGGGCTGGACATCCTGTCGCGCGTCCGCACTGACATCGGCTGTCCTGTCCTGACCGATGTGCACGCACCCGACCAGTGCGCCCGCGTGGCAGAGGTCTGCGATATCCTGCAGATCCCGGCCTTTCTGTGCCGCCAGACCGACCTTCTGCTGGCCGCAGGGCGGACTGGGCGGGCGGTCAACATCAAGAAAGGCCAGTTCCTGGCCCCTGCCGATATGGAGCATGTCGCCGCCAAGCTGGCCGCGACCGGCAATGACCGCATCCTGCTATGCGAACGCGGCACGAGTTTCGGCTACAACACGCTTGTATCGGATTTCCGGGCGCTGCCGATCATGGCGCAGACAGGCTATCCGGTGATCTTCGATGCGACCCATTCGGTTCAGCAACCCGGCGGGCAGGGGGGCCGTTCGGGCGGGCAGCGCGAATTCGTGGCCCCGCTGGCGCGCGCCGCGCTGGCCGTCGGATGCGCAGGTCTGTTCATTGAAACCCATGACGACCCGGATCATGCCCCCTCTGACGGACCGAATATGGTGGCGCTTGCGGATATGCCAGAACTGCTCGTACAGTTGCGCAGCCTCGACCAGCTCATCAAGACCGACAGATGACCCAGTCCCGCCCCCCCCCCCAATTTGCGGGCGGCCACCGTGGGGGGGGGGGCGGGCGCCCCAAAACACCCGCCCCCGCCCCCCGCCCACCCCCCCCCCCCCCGCCCGCCCATTTTTGCGGGGGCGCCACGGGGGGGGGGGGGGGGCGTGCCCCGAAATCAGGGCGCGCGCGAGGCGCGAAGATGATGATATGATTGGCGCTTCTGGAACGCACAGTCACCATCAGCGCAGGATCAGATTATCCGGCCCTGGCCACAGCCATCCGCTCTGCCAGCGTTTCGATCATGCGCTGGTGGTCGGCATCGAAATTGCGGATGCCCTCGGCCAGTTTCTCGGTGGCCATGGCATCAGAATTCAGCAGCCAGCGAAACCGCTGCTCGTCAATCTCGATCCGTTCGGCGGCGTTCACAGTGTCGGGCGACAGGGCGCGTGGCAATGTGCTGTTATCGTTGGCCATCTGGTCCAGCAGCTTGGGCGAGATCGTCAGGTTGTCACATCCCGCCAGCGCCTTGACCTGATCAACCGTGCGAAAAGATGCGCCCATCACGATGGTCTTGATCCCGTTCGACTTGAAGTAGTTGTAGATCCGCCGGACAGAGGCCACGCCCGGATCGCTTTCAGGCGCGTAGCTGTCCACGCCATCGGCCTTCTTGTGCCAGTCGGTGATCCGCCCGACAAAAGGCGAAATCAGATAGGCCCCGGCATCGGCGCAGGCGACGGCCTGAGCCAGCGAGAACACCAGCGTCAGGTTGCAGTCGATCCCCTCGCGCTGCAGGATCTCGGCCGCGCGGATCCCTTCCCATGTCGCGGCGAGCTTGATCAGGATACGCTCCTTGCCGATCCCGCGCGCGGCATATTCGGCCACGATCTCATGCGCGCGGCGAACCGATGCGTCCGTATCAAAGGACAGGCGGGCATCCACCTCGGTCGATACACGGCCCGGCACCAGCCCCGCAAGCTCTGCGCCGATGGCAACAGTCATCACTGCGGCGGCAGCTTGCGCGTCCTTGCCGTCGCGTCGGCAGGCGTCGATCTCGCGCATGATCAGCGCGTCCAGTTCGGGGTCTTTCAGCGCGGCCAGAACCAGCGACGGGTTCGTGGTGCAATCCACCGGCTTGTAGGCCCGGACGGCGCCCAGCTCGCCCGTATCCGCGACAACGGTGGTCATGGCTTTCAACTGATCCAGCACAGTGTTCATGCGGGTCTCTCCTCATCCAGCGGTCGTTGGGGCACTACATAAGCGAAACGGTCGCCAGTGGCGATCCCCCAGTGTCAGCCGTCGCGGCCTATGCCGGGTGGCGTGACGCGAAACGCGCGATGGTGTTGGCCACGCCATCGCGCTCCAGGGCTTCATACCACGCACAGAAGGCATCTGAAAACCGATGCGCGTCTTTCAGATCCCCGTAAATGCTGGATTGCTCCAGCCATGCCATGGGTCGCGCTTGCGCTGCCTGTGCCGCCTGTTGCAGCGCGGACCAGAGCGGGTCATTGGGTTCGATCCCCGACCCGTCCTCGCGCATGCCCAGGCAGTAGCGCGCCCAGATGGCCGAGACCAGCGCCAGCCCCTCGACCGGTCGGTCCTGCGCCAACCCGTCGCGGATGGAGGGCACGATGAACCCGGCATGACGGCTGGATCCGTCAAAGGCCACCCGCCGCGTCGTATCCAGAATCTCGGGATTGGCAAAGCGCCGCTCGATCAGGTCGATATAATCTGATACCGGCATATCCGGCGCAGGTGCGACATGGGGTGCGATCTCGGTGCGGGTGATCTTCTGAAACATCGCACGGATGCCGTCATGCGCCATGGTCGCCGAAATCGTGCCCAGCCCCAGCAATTCACCCGCCGCGCCGATAACCTGATGTCCGCCATTCAGGATACGGATCTTCATCGTCTCGTATGTGTGCACATCTTTGGTAAAGGTCGCGCCTGCGCGGTCCCAGTCCGGGCGCCCCGCGCAGAAATCATCCTCGATCACCCATTGGCGAAATTTCTCGTGGGTGACCGGGGCGGCATCCTCGATCCCCTTTTGCCGCACCAGCGCCAGTTCGCGCACACCGGTCGCAGGCACGATGCAATCCACCATACTGTTGGGGAAACTGCATTCCGCATCGATCCATGCGGCAAGATCGGGGTCCGACATGCGCGCCAGTTCGACAATGGTGCGGCGCAGGATATCGCCATTGCCCTGCAGATTGTCACAGGACAGCCCCGAAACCGGCCCCAGATTGCGCGCACGCCGCAGACGCAATGCGGCAACAATGGCCCCAAAGGCCGTGCGCGGGCGATCCGGGTTGCGGGCATCATGCACGATATCGGGGTCGTCGCGGTCCAGCCCGCCGGTGCTTTGGTCCATATAATAGCCGCCCTCGGTCACGGTCAGCGACACGATGCGGATATCAGGCGCGGCGATGCGTTCGATCAGCGCGGCGTTATCCTCTTCAACCGGCAGGAAATCGATCATCGCGCCCGTGACCTCGACGGCCTGACCGGACGGGTCCAGCGCGATCAGCGTGGTCAGGAAATCCTGTCCCGACAACCGCTCGCGCATCGCGGCATCCCCGCGCCGGACACCCGCGCCGATGATCGCCCAGTCTGTCGCCAAACCGTTCTGCATCAGCCGATGCGTGTACCATGCCTGGTGGGCGCGGTGGAAATTGCCCAGGCCGATATGCACCATCCCCGGCGAGAGCCTGTCGCGCGCATAGCGCGGCACCTGCACCTCGCGGGGCATCCGGCCCAGATTATCCAGCCGTAACGGGATCAGCTCATCCATTGGCCGCCATCCACATTGTAGGTCTGGGCAAGGATGTATTTCGCCTCGGCCGAGGCCAGAAACACCGCCATGCCCGTCAGATCCTCTGCCCGGCCCATGCGCCCATAGGGCACGGACTCGCCCACTTCGCGCTTTTTCTGGCCCGGCGCCTTGCCTTCATACTGCGCGAAAAAGGCATCGACCCCGTCCCAATGCTCGCCATCCACGACGCCCGGCGCGATGGCATTGACGTTGATCCCGTATTGAACAAGGTTCAGCGCCGCCGATTGCGTCAGGCTGATGATCGCGGCCTTGGACGCGCAATAGACCGCGACCAGTGGTTCACCCCGCCGCCCGGCCTGCGACGCCATGTTGATGATCCGGCCACCGCCCCCGCGCGTGATCATGTGCCGCGCGACAGCCTGCATGGTGAACAATGTCCCCGCCACATTGATATCAAAGCAGCGCGCGTAATCCTCGCGCGTGATCTCGGCAATCGGGGCAGCGGTGAAGATCGCGGCATTGTTGATCAGAATGTCGATCTGCCCGAAATGCGCGACAGTTGTGCTGACAGCGGCCTCGATGCTGTCCTGCCGGGTGACATCCATCTCGACCGCGATGGCGGCATCGCCCAGCGACGCCGCCTCGCTGCGCGCGCGTGCAATATCGATATCGGCAATCGCCACGCGCGCGCCTTCGCGAATGTAGGCATGGGCAAAGGCCAGCCCGATCCCGCGCGCCGCTCCCGTGATCAGGGCGATTTTTCCGTCCAGTCGTTTCATGGCAGGCGCAACCCCTGTTCGTCAAAGCGGTGCATGAACTCGGTGCGCGGTGTCAGATATACCCGGTCACCATGCTTGAAGCTGACCTCGCCATCCGCGCGCACCGTGATCGTCTCGGCCAGCCCGGTGTCATGCACATGGAAGAACGTGTCCGACCCAAGATGCTCGGCCACACCGACCAGACCGGACCAGGTGCCCTCTTCGGCGGAAACCGCGATATGTTCGGGCCGGATACCGATGGTCCGGGCATTGTGCTTGGCGGCCTCGGCCCCTTCGATCAGGTTCATCTTTGGCGACCCGATAAAGCCTGCAACAAACAGATTGCGCGGATTGCGATACAGCTCCAGCGGGCTGCCCACCTGTTCGATATGGCCGGAACGCAGCACCACGATCTTGTCGGCCATGGTCATCGCCTCGACCTGATCATGGGTCACATAAATCATCGTCGTCTTGAGCCGGTTGTGAAGCTCGCTGATTTCCAGCCGCATCCCTACCCGCAAGGCCGCATCCAGATTGGAGAGCGGTTCGTCAAACAGGAACGCCGCCGGCTCGCGCACGATGGCGCGGCCAATGGCGACCCGCTGGCGCTGCCCGCCCGAGAGCTGGCCGGGGCGGCGGTCCAGATAGTCGGTCAGGTTCAGGACCGATGCGGCCTGTTCCACGCGCTTGTCCTGTTCGGCCTTGCTCATCTTCGACATGCGCAGCGGAAAGGCGATGTTCTTGCGCACCGTCATATGCGGATAGAGCGCGTAGGATTGGAACACCATCGCCAGCCCGCGTCTGGCGGGCGGGATGGTAGAGGACTCTCTGCCATCAATCCTGATCGCACCCGAGGACACATCCTCCAGCCCGGCGATAAGCCGCAGCAGCGTGGATTTCCCGCAGCCAGACGGGCCAACGAAGACGGTGAATTCGCCGTCCTCGATGGTCAGGTCCAGCGGGGGGATGACCGTCACGTCGCCGAAGCTTTTGGTCACCTGTTCCAGAACGATTTCACCCATGTCGATTTTCCTTACTTCACAGCGCCGAAGGTCAGGCCGCGCACAAGTTGTTTCTGGCTGAACCAGCCGAGGATCAGGATTGGCGCAATCGCCATGGTCGATGCCGCCGAGAGTTTCGCGTAGAACAGACCCTCGGGGCTGGAATAGCTGGCGATAAAGGCCGTCAGCGGGGCCGCGCGGGATGCGGTCAGGTTCAGGGTCCAGAACGCCTCGTTCCAGGCAAGAATGATGTTCAAGAGCACGGTCGAGGCGATGCCCGGTATCGCCATCGGTGTCAGCACGAACAGGATCTCCTCGCGCAGACCCGCCCCGTCCATCCGAGCCGCCTCAAGGATCTCTCCGGGGATCTCCTTGAAATAGGTGTAGAGCATCCAGACCATGATCGGCAGGTTGATCAGCATGATCACAATGGTCAGGCCAAAGCGCGAATCCAGCAAACCCAGCTGAATGAAGATCAGATAGATCGGATACAGCACCCCCACGGCCGGCAACATCTTGGTGGACAGCATCCACAGCAGGATGTTCTTGGTCTGGTTGGACGGCACAAACGCCATCGACCAGGCCGCTGGAATGGCGATGATCATGCCCAGCAGCGTGGAGCCCCCCGCGATGTAGATCGAGTTCCACAGAAAGCGCGTGTAATTCGACCGCTCCTGCACGACGCGGTAATTCTCGAGCGTCCAGTCGAAGAAGAACCACACGGGCGGATCGGCGATCGCCTGCGCCTCGGTCTTGAAGCTGGTCAGGAACGTCCAGAGGATCGGAAAGAAGATCAGTAGCCCGATCGTCCAGGCGACGACCGTATTGATTGCCTTGCGTTGTCTCGTGACGGCGCGTGCCATGCTGTCCTCCCCTCAGCGATCCAGGTTCTTGCCGACAATGCGCATCAGGAACAGCGCAAAGATATTGGCCAGAATGACCGCGTATATCCCACCGGCAGACCCAAGCCCGACATTCTGACTCTCCAGCACGCGCTGATAGATCAGATAGGTCAGTGTGCGGGTGCCGAACGACCCCTGTGTGGTGACGAAGATCTTGGCAAAGATCGCCAGCAGAAAGATCGTCTGGATCAGGATGACGATTGTTATGGCGCGCGACAGATGCGGCAGGATGATATGCCAGAATCGCGACAGCGGTCCGGCACCGTCCATCTCGGCCGCTTCAAGCTGGTCGCTGTCCAGCGACTGGATCGCGGTCAGCAGGATCAGCGTGGCAAAGGGCAGCCATTGCCAGGACACGATCAGAATGATCGATAAGACCGGCACATCCGACAGCCACACCACCGGGTCGCCACCGAAAAACCGCCATAGATAGCCCAGCAAACCGTTGTTGGGGTCCATGAACATGTTTTTCCACACCAGCCCCGTGACGGTCGGCATGACAAAGAACGGTGCGATGACCATGATCCGCACGATGCCCTGCCCCCAGATCGGCTGGTCAAGCAGGATGGCCAGCAGGATGCCCAGGATCACCGTGATCAGCAGCACCCCCCCGACGATGATGATCGTGGTCTGCACTGCGGGCCAGAAGGCGCTGGAATTGACGAAGCGGATGTAATTCTCGAACCCGACCCAGCCCTGAAAACCACCGCGCATCGGCAGGAAGCGCTGGAACGAGAAGATGAGCGTCATGGTCAGCGGCACCAGCATCCATGCAAGCAGCAGGATAACCGCAGGTGCCAGCATCAGCCGCGCGGAGAAGCGCGATGCCTTGGTGGACATGGCACTGGCCTTTCAGAGGAGCAAGCGGCGCTTGCCGACAGAAACAGACAGGATCGGGACGTGTCGGAACGGTCAGAGGGGCGGGCAAGCGCCCGCCCCTCTCTGTGGCAGCGGGGTCAGTAGCCCGCTGCCTCCATCTCGTCTGTCACCAGCGCCTGTGCGCGCTCCAGCGCTTCCTCGGGCGTCTGGCGACCAGCCACCATGTCCGAGAACTCCTGCCCGGCCGCTGTGCCGATGCCGGACCATTCGGGGATCGCCACGAACTGGATGCCAACATAGGGAACCGGATCAACTGTCGGGTTGTTCGGGTCGGCAGCCTCGATCGACCGCAGGGTCATGTCGGCAAAGGGCACCTCGGCATATTCCGGGTTCTCATAAAGCGAGGTCCGGCTGCCCGGAGGCACGTTGGCCCAGCCTTCACGCTCGGCAACCAGTTCCAGATACTCCTTGGATGTCGCCCAGTTGATGAACTCCATCGCGGCGTCTTCCTGCTGGGTGCCAGCCGGAATGGCCAGGGCCCAGGCCCAGAGCCAGTTGGCGCGCTTGTCCATGCCGTCCTTGTTGGGCGCCAGCGCGAAGCCCACGCTGTCGGCCACGACCGAGTCATCGGGGTTGGTCACGAAGCTTGCTGCCACGGTCGCATCCAGCCACATGCCGCAACGGCCCTGCTGAAACAGCGTCAGGTTTTCGTTGAAGCCGTTATTCGCGGCGCCCGGAGGCCCGTAGTTCTGGATCAGGTCATTATAGAAGGTGACCGCTTCCAGCCATTCGGGGCTGTCGAGCTGTGCATTCCAGTCCTCATCGAACCAGCGCGCGCCAAAGGAATTGGCGACGGTGGTGATAAAGGCCATGTTCTCGCCCCAGCCCGCACGACCGCGCATGCAGATGCCGTTGACCTCGTCGCTGTCCATCGCGGCGGCGGCAGCGGCAATATCATCCCAGGTGGGCTCCTCGGGCATTTCCAGCCCGGCGGCTTCCATCAGGTCGGTGCGATACATCACCATCGAGCTTTCGCCGTAGAAGGGCGCGGCATACAGGCTGTCCTCGAACGACAGGCCGGCGCGCATGGCCGGCAGGATGTCATCGACATCATAGTCCTCGGGCAAACCGTCGAGCGAGACAAGCCAGCCGCGCTCCGCCCAGATCGGGGCCTCATACATGCCGATGGTCATGATATCGAACTGGCCACCGCTGGTCGCGATGTCCTGTGTCACGCGCTGGCGCAGGATGTTTTCTTCAAGAATCACCCATTCCAGCTCGATCCCGGTTGCTTCGGTGAACTCGCTGCTCAGCCCCTGCATCCGGATCATGTCGCCGTTATTGACGGTCGCGATGGTCAGCGACTCGGCAAAAGCGCCCGAGGCCGTGACCAGAGCAAGCGCCGTTGCAGTGGCGAATGACTTTCCGATTTCCATCTGATTCCTCCCTGAACGATGTAACGGTGCCGGAAGGTAAACAGAAAGGTATCTCGCGGTCAACATAAATTTTACGCGCGATAAGTTTAAGCCGAGCGTCGCAGGACCAGCTTGGTGGCAAACAGGGTTTCCTGGCGGTCGCCATCGGGGGCGCCATTCTCGATCATGTCGAACAGAATCTCGACCGCGCGGTTGGAAACGGAATCATAATCATGCGCCACGGTTGTCAGCGGCGGGCAGGAAAACCGCGCGAAGGGATGATCGTCATGCGACATCACGCGCAGCGCATGTTCCTTGCCGTATCCGACAGTCATACCCTTTTCATAGCACGCAGTCAGAAAACCCAGCGCCAGGCGGTCATTGCTGCACAGGATCGTGTCGGTCTTGAGGCTGTTGCTTTCGATGGCCTTTATCCCGCCTTCATATCCGATGCGCTCGAATTCCCAGCCTTCGCCCTGGACCTTGATGATCTCAGGCGACAGGCCAAGCCGCTCCATTGTTGCGATATAGGCGATGCGGCGCTTGTTGGCATTGGGGTTGACGGGGCTGCGCATCTCGAAAAACACCGGGGGCGACCCGGTCCGCGCCAGATACTCCACGCTTTGCGACACGAAATCATGGTTGTCAGAACCGACGAACACCTTGCCCACCCCGTCGATATTACTGTCGAACAGCACAGTGGGGACAGTCGCGCAGAACTGTTCAACCGCTGTGCGGTCGGATGCGCGCCCAAGCGGGGCCAGCAACACGCCCGCCGGTTTCAGCACGCGCAGACTGTCCAGAATATCATTCTCCAGCCGCTGCTGGCCATGGGACGAAAAAAGCATGGGCCAGAACCCGGCATCGATGCAGCGCCGCTCGATCTTGCGCGCGATCTCGGCAAAGAACGGGTCGGCCAGATAGGGGACCACGATCCCGAGGATCTTGGTCAGCTTGCGATTCTGGTTTACCGCAAAGATATTCGGGCGATAATCATACTGCTCCAGCGCCGTCTCGATCCGCTCACGCGTCTTTGCCCGCACGCTTTCGGGGTCCTGGAAATATTTGGACACCGTGGGCCGTGAGATGCCGCTGACAGCGGCAAATTCTTCCATGTTCCTGATCTTGGGCGCAGTCATCCGAACAGATCCATTTCTGCGCAGGTCCTTCCAGAAATTTCCGATATCAAATCACAATCTTGCCGCGCGTCAAGGAAAAACCACTTTCCGGAAACTTGTGGCTATACGGAAAAGCACTGGATGACCGGAAAACAAGCTGGGCGCATGGGTCATGCCCATGCGCCGATCGCACTCCGTTTCACTGCGCCCTATCTGACTGAGTCCCGCCGATCCCCATGCTATGCAACCACCGAGTCGCAGTGCAGGACGACCTGATCGCGACCATTCAGCTTGGCCTGATACAGCGCCTTGTCCGCGCGCTTTATCCAGTCCTCGACCGACGCGACTGGCCCATCCAGCGGCGCAAGCCCGACGCTGATGGTCAAACGCTCTGGCGCGATCTCTGGTATATTTCCCGCCGCCACATTCTCGCGATTCCGATTGGCAAGCGCGCAGGCTTCGTGTTCCGATATATCGTGCAGCAGGATCGCGAATTCCTCGCCACCATAGCGCCCGATCTGATCGCCCTTGCGCAGGCTGTCCTGCATGACGCGGGCGACATGGCACAGGCTTGCATCACCGGCTTGATGGCCGAAAGTGTCATTGATGCGTTTGAACAGGTCGATATCCACCATCAGTAACGCTGATTTCCGGTCCCTGCGCTCGAATGCCGAAGCAAGGCATGACTCCAGCCCGGCACGCGACAATGTGCCGGTCAGCGCGTCCTTGTGCGATACAAGACGCAATTCCATCTGCGACACGACCAGCTTTGCGAAACTGCGCAGCACATCGACATCCTTTTCGGTAAAACTGCGCGCCTCCTGGCCCATGACACAAAGCGATCCGACATTGTAGCCATCAGGCGATTGCAGGGGCACGCCCAGATAGCAACGCAGCCCCGGCGGTTCGGTCACCAGCGGGTTTTCTGCAAAGCGGTGGTCGCGCGTCGTGTCATTGACCACCAGCGGATCGGGGCTACGGATGGTATGGTCACAAAAGGCAATGGCGCGGGGCGTCTCGGTCGCATCGACCCCGGTGATTGCCTTGAACCATTGCCGGTCACTATCGATCAGCGAGATCGCAACAATGGGTGCGCCCAGCACGTCCTTGACCAATTGGATGATGTCATCGAATTCGACCTCGGGCGCGGTATCGAGGATCTGATAGCGCGTCACTGCCGCCAGACGCGCAGTCTCGTCATCGGTTTTCAGCCTTGAAGTGAACGTCATGGGTCAGTCTCCGCGTCGATGGCTGCGATCAGTTTCTTTTCGTAGCTGGCGATCAGGACATGCACGCATCGGCGTATCTCCTCGGGGTCGCGACCTGCCGCTGTCAGCGAACGCGACAGGTCGATCAGGTTGCGATGGTGTTCCTGGATGACAGGAACAATTCCGGGCGGCAGATCGTCTTTCCATTTCTGGATGAAGTGATCCGCGTCATCGGTCGCGTCGAACGGGTTTTCCTGCATCAGGGGGCTCCGCAATGGGTTTGGACGGCAGGTATCAGCATCTGCGGGTTACTGTGCGGCCCGAAGCGCCTGACGGGTTTCGGCTGTGGACAGCTGGCGGTGCATCCGCATGAATACCTCACGCGCAGCGGGGCGGTTGCCGGAATTCAGCAACGCGTAACCCTTCAGCAAGGTCAGATCGCGGCGCGCGTGCCCGGTCAGGCGCTCGTGCTCTTCGAAAAACGCAATGGCGCGCCCATAGTTCCCCTGATTGAAGGATCGCACACCCCGCTGATCGAGGATCTGGCTCTCGATCTCCAGCCTCTGGTCGCGGGTCAATTGTGCCCCCGCCAGAACCTGTGCGGCCTGTTCGGTCATGTTCATCTTCAACAGGGCCAGCAACCAGCCATAGGTGGCATCGCGGCGCATCGTGGCGGAACTGCCTGCCTGCGCGGCGCGGCGGAATGCATCGACGGCTTCCATCGGGCGCTCGGCATTGTAGGAACACCAAGCGCGCTCATAGACCAGATCGATCCGGGTCGCGCCTGCGGTCAGTGCCAGACAGTCGGACCACGCCCCGCGCTGCGCGGCGGCCCGCGCAGCGGCCAGATTGCCACCCCCCCCAGAGGGCGGCGCCTGAGCGGCCGTTAGCTGCGCAGGCCGCGATGGCGCGCGCGGGGTCGTGTCATTCGCCGCTTCGGCACCGGCGGCGGGCTCAGCGCGCTCTGGCGCGCTCGCAGCCAGATCGATGGCCTGTTCGTTGTTGCCCCAGCGCGGCTCTTCCCCGCGCCCGGCGCGCAACCGGTCCTCGACCTGCCGGATACGCGCTGCGTCATCGGGTGCCTGCGTCCGGGCGGTATCGGCCAGCGCCCCCAACTCGGACAAGGTGGCGATTTCGTCGGCCTTCTCCAGCGTCGCGATCAGCACTTCGGGGTCCGTGCAGGTGTTGATGACCGACCGGAACACGACCAGCGCGCGCGGCGTCTCGCCCAACGCCTGATGCATATCTGCCAGGCTCCACGCATTGTTGATCCGCTCGCAGGACAACAGGTTCGGCACGCGGCGCATGATGCTGATTGCGGTTTCCGGCCGCCCCGCCGCTACAGCGGCATCGAAATCAACCTGCGCTTCGGACACGGCCAACAGGTCCAGCAGGTCAGAGGGCGGCGACCAGTCGGAATAGGCGGAATCCGTCTCGGATATCAGGCGGCGCGCGCTCTCGAACTCCTCGGCCTCGATAAGCCGATAGATCTGGTCGATCGAGTCGGGTCCGGTGGTGGTTACCAGACCGGACAGATCATCGGGCGGCGACCAGTCGGGGAACTGGATCTGCAAGCGCTGCAATTCCGCCCGCACGGCGCGGTCGTTGTCCTGTTGCAGATAGAAGCGCAGCGCCTGCAGATCGCTCTGGCTGGGCCCCTGTGCCAGCGCGGGCGTCGCAAGGGCGCAACTCAGGGCAACAAGGCTGCACCGCAGCGCGCGGATCAGATCGGACGACATGCGGGAAACATCTCCATCTGGGCCAGCAGGGTGAACAGATGCAAGGTGGCGGGGTAGTAGGGCTGATTGCCCGCAAAGGGCGGAATGGCTGCGCCGATCTCGCCGAATGCGACACATTGGGTCAGCGCGGCCACGGCGCGGTAGCCTGCATCCGGGCTGTGTTCGATGATCTCGCCCGTGCGGGCATCCATGACGACGCCGGCCCGGCCCTCTGGCGCGCGTGACATCGAATCCGCCGCCCGCAGCGCTGCGGGATGCCGGTAATCGCCCGACCAAATCAGGAACAGCGGCACGCGGATCGCCTCATACCCGGCATGGGGGGAAAACCCCTCGGCCCGGCGCGGGCCGCCTGCGGACAGTTCCAGCCAGTCCGGCGTCAGGCCCTGTCCAGCCAGCTCCTCCATCAGCGCCAGCCCGGACTCCGCGACCCGCGCAAGTTGCACATCGCCCGATGCCGCGGCCAGCTCGCGCATGGCGCGCGGCATGATATAGGACGGGTTGAACACGATGCTGTCGTCAGTGACGAAGCCAGTCTCGGCAGGCAGCAGGATCGGCGTGCCGGGACGGTCAGGCCGCGACGCGATGCACAGGCGCACCAGATCGGCCACCACATCCATCGCACGGCTGCGCCAGCGCGTCTGGCCAAACACCTCACTTCCGCGCAGCAGCGCCCAGGCATAGAACAGATCGCCATCGCTGGCATTGTTCAGATCGGGCACACGTTCGGGCGCATCAGGCAGCCAGCGCCACGCCAGCAGATTATCGCCCCGGATCGCAAGGTTGGTATGCGTCCAGTCCGCCATCCGGTCAAAGGCCGCGCTGTCCCCGAATTCGGCGGCCAGCAACATGCCATAGCCCTGCCCTTCGGAATGGCTGGACCTGCGCTGCGGCGCGTCGATGACCCGGCCACTGAAATCCAGATGCGCGTCCTTCCATGACTGCCACAGCGGCCAGTGCGGATGCGCCGGCCCGCGGGGCGTATCGGCCCGCACATCCACCGCCACGATCCCCCCGCCCAGCCCGGCAAGGGCCGTGCCTGCGCTCATGCCCAGAAAGGATCGCCTGTTCATCTCGAACGCCTCCGTGTCAGCAAAAGCACCGCCAGCGCGACCGCCGCCGACAGCAATGTCAGCCCCAGTATCGTGCCGATAAAGGGCAACGGGGCGGTCGTGGCGTAATTGCCCATGACCGCGCGGAAATTCCCCGGACCAAGCGTGTCGCGCAGGGTCAGCGGGCGGTCGGGCGCGGTCCAGCTTGCCCAGCCGCGCCCCTCGGAATAGACCGCCACCTGCCCGCGCGGGCCGTCATGGCTGACGCGGCTGGCCGCCAGCGCCGTCGCGGCCTGTGTCGGGTCAATATTCGGCGACAGGATCATCCAGACCTCCTCGGGGTTCTGCATGTCGGGCTGAATCAGCGCGATCTGCGCATCCTTGTCGGCCAGCCACTCTTCCAGTGGCGGCGTCTCTCCGCGCACCAGTCCGACCAGTGTGTCGCGCGCGCGTCCGGGCAGCGGCGCCATCTCGGTCAGGCCCAACCGCCCCAGCACCCCGCGCGGTCCCGAGACGGCTTCCCACGGTGTCGCCTCGGATGGCGCGGTATCGGACCGGAACGCGCCAAGGCCCATTGCCTGAAACAATGCGCGCACTGCGGTGCGCGGCAATTCGGTCTGCATCTCATCCAGATCGGACAGGATGCCCACGCGCAGCCGCGCATCCGTATCGACCAGCCGTGTCGCCTCAGGGGCGACCAGCAGCGCGGCGGCAATCTGCGGCACCAGCCCTGGCGGCAATTGATCGGCAGCGCGGTTACTGAGCGCGACATTGCGCGGCGCGACAGATGCCAGCGTCCGGTCGATCGAGGGCTGCACCATGTCGGGTGCCTCTGGCACGAAAAGCCGGCTTCCGGTCGATACCTCAAGGATCGCGCCATCCAGCGGCGGGCAGGCCATGTCCGGCGGGTCACCGGGGATCAGCGCCTCGAATTCCAGCCGGTTGGTCCCCGGATGCAGCAGCCGCGCGGCAAAGGTGATCGGCAGGGTCGGCAATGCCTGCCCGCCGTCACGACCCAGCGGCAGCAGGCGCACGGTCGTCCCGTTGATCTTGACCAGAAGCAACGCGCCTTCGGGCAGGTCTGCAGCAAAGCGATAGTCCAGATCCAGCCGCGCGCGCTGCGATGCCAGCAGCATCCAGTCCCACGGAAGCGCGAAATCGACCGTCAGTTGCTGATACCGCCCCTGCCCCTGCAATTGCGACACGCCAAGTTCCGACAAGGCGCGCGGTGCGCCCGGTTGCAGCAAGGTCGGCCCCCGGCGCGGCATGACCGATGCCGACGGAAACAGCGTGCCCAGCACATCCTCGTAATCATGGGACTGGTCCAGCAACAGAACAATCGACCCGTCACCACCGCGTCGGAACTGGGGCCGTTCTGGCCCTTCACCCGGCGGAAAGGCCGTGATCCGCGCAAGCTGCGCCACCTCGTCCTCGGCCCGCCAGTAGGGCGCGCTGACAATCTCCGGCGGCGTACCCCCAAGCGCAATGGCCGCGCGCGCGATAAACGGCGCGACATCGACCATCGATTGCTCGGGATCGGGACGGTGAAAGGTGACGGGCGCGCCGCGCGCCGTCTGCGCCGCAATCGCGGCAATGAAGCCTTCGGGGCCAAGCGCGAAACGGTCGGTCGCGATTGTCACGCCACTGCGCCGCAGATCAATCTCGGTCCACAGGGAAAAGGACGCATCCGCGCCACAGGCGATCCGGTGCGTATGGCGCGCGCTGACCTCGACCAGGTTCGGGCCGGGGCGCAGCACACCCTCGGGCACATCAAGACGCGCGGTGGCAAAATCATCAAAACTGGCGGGCCGGATCTGCCCCAGATCCACACCATTGACGGCAATGCGCAAGGAGGAGCGGTCAGGCAGCGTGTCAATCCCGCTGCGATGGGCGAGGGACAGCTCGGTCGCGCCGGGAGAGTCGGGCAGGAACAGGATGAAACGCTCATGCGCGGATTCGCCCGTCATCCGCGCGACCGCGTTATGCTGCCCGCTCAGCCGTTCCA
Source organism: Paracoccaceae bacterium (assembly GCA_007695345.1). Lineage (GTDB taxonomy): Bacteria > Pseudomonadota > Alphaproteobacteria > Rhodobacterales > Rhodobacteraceae > Roseinatronobacter. Next base: position 16,909 of record REDZ01000063.1, read on the forward strand.
TCCGCAGCGGCAGCAATTCGGCGCGCGGGCCTGTGTCGGCGCGCTCCGGGTCCAGGCCAAGACGGGCGCCCTGCCGCCCCGTCAGCCCCAGCGCGCGCCGATCCAGGTCGATGCCGGGAGTGGTGGTCTCCTCCTGCGGGGCCGGTTCGCTGCCAGAGGGCGGGTCAAGCTGGATGATCTGCGCGCTGGTCTGCACGGCCATCAGCGACACAACCACAACAGCCGCGCGCAGGATATGGCGGGGCGCGCAGCTCATGCGGATCGCGTCTCATGCAGGATGAAGTCCAGCCCGTCGCGCTTTTCCGGTGCAGGCGCGGTGCCTGTCACCTCGTCCATATCGAAATCCGCGCCAAAAGCCAGCATATGCACGGGCTCTTCCTCTGCTGGCCCGCGCTCTGCCCGGCGTCGCCGCCGGGCGGGTTCGCGGATCAGTTGCCCGATGACATGCGGAATGGTCCGCAAGCTCAGCCAGATGACATAGATCAGCCCCGACAGCAGGCCGCGGGCGCGTGTGTCATCCTCGCGCATCCCGCGCCATGTCTCGCTATCGGCAAAGATCAGATGCGCCACGGCAGAACGCGCCTTGAGCGGCTGGTCAGGCAGGAAATACAACCCGAATTCCAACCCATCCTCACCCTGCGACACTGCGCGGATTTCTGCGGCGATATCGGCCTCCATCGGGCGCGTCTTGTCAAATTGCGGGCGCACGGTCAGCCGCGCGCCCGGTTCCAGCTTTTGCGTCCAGTCCGGGGCGGCGTCATCACCATCAGCAAGCGGCAGACGCAGCTTTGCCCCGCCGGTCGAGGCGTCAATGATCATGCCCTCGCGCTCATGCGCGCCCGGCCCGTCGGCCTGCAGCGACACCATGGCCGGGGTGCACACTGGCAGGCGTGGCACACCGCGGCGCTGCCGTTTCTCGCAAATCGCCCCCAGCGCCAGCGCCGTCAGCAGAAAGTTGAAGATCGCCCAGCCGCCCACCACCTCGATCGTGGTGCGGTCGCCGGGAAACATGATCCAGCGCGCCACTGCCGCCGCCAGTCCCGCTGCCAGCAGCAGGAACAGCACCAGAAGCGGCATGTAGATGGGCGAGATCAGATCCTCGTTCAGGGTTTCATCCTTGGCCGTCACCGCGAATTTCGCGGCCCGTGGACGCAGGATGGTCTTCAGGATCTGCGTGCCCAGATAGGGGGCCTGCGCGACCTCGTAAACCTCGGAAATCAGGGGCCATCGCAGATGCCCGAACAGCGCATTCTGCACCAGAAAGCTGACCAGCAGATAGCTGACCATATAGACCAGCACCTCTTCGCCGGTCGCGACAAAAATCTCCAGCCCGAAGAACAGGTAGAACAACGGGATCACCAGAAAGCTCAGGCGCACCAGCGGAAACAGCCAGAAGCTCATGGAATTGACGTAGCACAGCCGCTGCGGCAGCGAGAGGCCACGCCGGAAAAGCGGGTTCTTCAACAGCAGCATCTGCACCATGCCAGTCGCCCATCGCCCGCGCTGCTGGATAAAGGTCGCGAATGTCTCGGGCTGCAACCCTGCGATCATGGCGCGGTTCACATACATGCTGTCCCAGCCACGGGCGTGAATATCCAGCGCGGTTTCGGCGTCTTCGGTGATCGTTTCACCGGAAAAACCGCCCGCCTCATCCAGCGCCGATCTGCGCAACACGGCAGCCGAGCCGCAGAAAAATGCGCCCTTCCAGCGGTCCAGCCCACGATGGATGTTGGCATAAAACATCTCGTTCTCGGCAGGGCAGTCGCGTGCCAGCCCCAGATTGCGCTGGATCGGGTCCAGATTGATGAAGAAATGCGGCGTCTGGACAAGGAACAGACGCGGGTTTTCCACGAAATAGCCCACCGTGCGGGCCAGAAAATCGCGGCTGGGCACATGGTCGGCATCGAACACAACGACCAGATCACCATCCAGCTTTTCCAGCGCGGCACTCATATTGCCGGCCTTGGCATGTTCGTTGCGCGCGCGGGTGCTGTAGACAACACCCAGTTCGCGGCACATCTCCTGCAACTCGACGCGGCGTTTTCTTGCACCCTCTGCGATCTTTGGGTCGGTATGGTTGCAACGCTCATCCGTGCCGCCATCATCGCACAGCACGACCGTCAGCCGGTCGGGCGGGTAGAAGATCTGCTTGGCCGCCGACAGCGTGATGCTCAGCATTTCGGTCGGCTCATTATAGGATGGCACCAGCACATCAACGCGCGGCAGGTCCTTGGCCAGCACCTTGGCGGGCAGCGGGTGATCGACCGGATCGGCATTGATGAAGGCGGTCAGGAAAAATACCGCGATGGCATAGGTTTCGACCAGAAACAGCAGCAGGGCCACGGCAAAGGATGCAGGCGCGTCGATGGCAGGCAGGGTATCGGTCAGCCGCCAGATCCAGTAGCGCAGGATCAGCATGCTGGCCGTCGCAAGCATGATCAGGCGCGGCACCATATGGTTGCGGGCAAACGGCTTTGTCAGCAGTACAATGACAACCGCGACAATGCCCAGCAGCGCCTGCACCTGGGTCGAGGTCGGCGTGCTGGCCAGCACCAGCACCGCCACGATCAGGATGGTCCAGGCCAGCCCCAGCAGCAGGGCCACGCCCCGCCGCGATGTCGTCGCCACCGTCATGGCAACGGGGCCGCCAGCGGTGACAGCGGGCGCAGCCCGCCATCAGGTCCAGAGCGCGCCGAGGCGCCCAATGTCGCAGCTGCCGCATCCAGCGGCGCAAGCGCCTGTTCGGCATTGCCGCGCACGCAATTGCGCATCACGACATCCATCGCCCCTGCGCCATGCGGGATCACCCGGTGCCGGGGCGTCAGGCGGCGCAACGCAAAGACACAGGATGTGCCGGCCCCGCTGGTCCATTCCGCCCAGATCAGCGCGCCCGCGTCATCCTCTATACTGCGCATCGTGGCCAGATCATCGGTTGTAAAGGGCGCGGGCACCCCGCCCGCCTGCTCGATGATCCGGTCCATCCGCATCACACCGGGCGGGGTGCCCGCCACAGTCCGAAGATAGATCTGATTGTCACCCGGAAGAACCGTCTCATTGCGCAGCGCAAGCCGTTGTTCCCGCTCGCGCCCGTGCTCACGTTCCATCGGCATGAGGGATTGGGGCACATGAATCCACGCCCGCTGCGCCGGAATGACCCGCCATTCGGCCAGGTTCTCGGCTCCGCGCGCTTCGTCCAGGGCAGACTGCATGTTTGCGCATCCCGTCAGGACGAGCGTGATGCCAAAAAATGCCCATCTGGCAAGACAATGCATACTCCTCCGCGAAGGCCACGACATGGATAGGTAGCCCTCTCACTCAACCCCTGATGGTTCGACACTGTCAATTTTGCAACTTTAGATCAAGCAGCCGCATCCATGAATTCATTTGTTTTTCACGAGTGTGGCGCAATGCACATAGCCGCAATTGCCCCGCCCGGATGTCCGGGCGGGGCTGCGGCGTGACAGGGTTGCACAGTGGCGCGGTCAGGGCAGGGGGATGTGTTCGTCCCGGTCATCGGGGGGCAGATCGAACTGGCCCTCACCCCAGCGCGCGGCGCGCCATTCCTCTTTGGCGGCCTCGATCTTCTCGCGCGAGGAGGCGACGAAATTCCACCAGATATAGCGTGGCCCGTTCATCGTGGCACCACCAAGGGCCATCATGCGCGCGCCCTCGGTCCCGGCGCGCACCGTGATCCTGTCACCCGGCCGGAACACCATCATGCGCCCGGCCTCATAGCGCTCACCCGCAATCTCGACAGCGCCCTGGGTGATATACAGCGCGCGATCCTCATGCTCATCGGGCAGGGGAAAGCGCGCACCGGGCGCCAGCATGACATCCAGATAGAACGTGTCCGACAACATGCGCGCCGGGGCCGAGGCGCCATAGGCCGAGCCGAGAATCAGCCGCGCCGTGATGCCATTATCCGTGATTTCCGGCAGCGTGTCGCGGCCATGATGCTCGAATGTCGGCAGATCATCCTCATGCGCCTCTGGCAGCGCGATCCAGGTCTGGATGCCGAACAGGTCGGACGGACCCTTGCGCGCGGCCTGTGGCGTGCGTTCGGAATGCGTCACACCGCGCCCTGCAACCATCCAGTTCAGCGCACCCGGCTCGATGATCTGATCGGCGCCGGTGCTGTCGCGATGGTGAAACGCGCCGCGATACAGATAGGTCACGGTGCCCAGCCCGATATGCGGATGCGGGCGCACATCGATGCCCTGCCCGGTCAGAAACTCTGCCGGGCCCGCCTGATCGAAAAAGATGAAAGGCCCGACCATCTGCCGTTTCGGCGCGGGCAGGGCGCGGCGCACCTCGAACCCGCCGATATCGCGCGCACGCGGGACGATCACCGTCTCGATGGCATCGGCGCCGATATCATCGGGGCAACCGGGCTCCAGTGTCGGATTCCAGCTCATCTCTTGCACTCCGCGTTTCGGTGCAGCCGCGGCTGCGCAGGGATTTCACCCGATATAATACATCTGCCATGCACAGCCGACCCGCGCCATGGTGTGGCCTGGCGCGCAGCCCATGTGCGTGGCAGCGGCACGCGATCCATGGCACAAAGCGTAACAAGCGTCAGCACAAGGTCAATCGCATGAGCGAGGGCATTCATCATATCACGGCAATCACCGCGAGTGTGCAGGCGAATGTGGATTTCTACGCAGGCTTTCTGGGGTTGCGGCTGGTGAAACAGACCGCCGGTTTCGCCGATGGGGCGCAACTGCATCTGTTCTATGGCGATGCGGCGGGCAGCCCCGGCAGTCTGATCAGCTTTCTGGTCTGGGAAGCGGGCGCGCGGGGGCGGACGGGGTTCGGCCAGCCCTCGGAAATCGCGCTGGCCGTGCCGCCCGACAGTATCGGCGACTGGCTGGCCCGCGCGCTGGCTGCCCAGGTGCCGGTCGACGGACCGTCGCATGAATTCGCAGAACCTGTCCTGCGGCTGAAAGACCCGGACGGGCTGATCGTCAAGATGGTCGGCACGAACATGCCAGCCGCCGCCCCGCTGCCCCACAAGCAGGCCCCGACACGGCTGCGCGGGGCCACGCTTCTCAGCGCTGTGGCCGATGACAGCGCCGCCTTCCTGACCCGCTTCGGCTATCGCGAGGTCGCGCGCGCAGGGGCCATCCGGCGCATGGCGTCCACGCGCGATGTGATCGATCTGCGCGACGCTGCAGGCTATGTGCCCGCGATCCCCGGCACAGGAATGATCGACCATGTCGCCTTTCGCGCGCCGACCGAGGCAGCGGTCGATACCATGGCCAGACACCTTGATCAGGCCGATCATCTGACCGGGCTGCGCGACCGGCGCTATTTCCGATCGCTCTATGTCCGCGACCCCGGCGGGCTGCTGTTCGAACTTGCCAGTGACGGCCCCGGCCTGGGCGTCGATGAAAGCCCCGATCAACTGGGCCGGACACTGATGATCCCACCCCATGACACACCGCGCGCGGCAGAGCTGCGCGTGAAACTGCCGCAATTCGCCCTGCCGGGCGAGGAAAGGATGCCCATGCGTGATCTTGCCTTCACCCACCGGATCCACCACCCCGACACGCCTGACGGGTCCGCGATCATTCATCTGCACGGCACGGGCGGGGATGAAAGCGACCTGATGCCGCTTGCGCACAGCATTGCCCCCAACGCGGTGCTGGTGGGCGTGCGCGGGCGCTCCACCGAGGAAGGGATCAACCGGTGGTTCCGCCGTTTCGATGCCATCACCTATGATCAGGATGATATCCGCGCCGAGGCAGAGGCGTTCACCGGTTTTGTCGAAGGCGCCGTGCGCAGCTACGGGCTGGACCCCGACAAGCTGCATTTTCTGGGCTACTCGAATGGCGCGAACCTGCTGGGCGCGGTGATGTTGCTGCATCCCGGTGTGGTCAAACGCGCGATCCTGTTGCGCGGGATCGCCGCGCTGTCTGCGCCACCAAAGGCCGATCTGAAGGGCACGCATGTTCTGATGGCATCGGGGATGCAGGACCCGTTCGCGCAATTCGCCCCGCCGCTGGAAGCCGCGCTGAAGGACAGTGGCGCAACAGTCGATGCGCGCACCCTGCCCACGGGCCACGGGCTGACCAGCGCTGACCGTGATCTGGCGGCAAGCTGGTTGTGGGGCCTGTAAGAACGCGAGGGGGGGGCGGTGACGCCCCCCGCTCTTTCAATCGAGCGGTTTCAGGCCAGCCTCGATCGCGGCGCGGCGCGGCGCCAGGAACGGGGGCAGCGACAGCGACTCGCCCATCGTCTCGAACGGTTCATCCGCGTCAAAGCCGGGGCCGTCCGTGGCCAGTTCGAACAGGTTGCCGCCCGGTTCGCGGAAATAGAGCGAGCGGAAATAATACCGCTCCACCTCGCCGGAATTTGGCACCCGAAACCCGCTGACCCGTTCGGTCCACGCGCTCAGCGCGGCGCGGTCGGCGACGCGAAAAGCCACATGATGCACCGCCCCCGCGCCCTGCTGCGCGACCGGCAGGCCGGGTTGCACAGCCACATGCAGCTCTGCCGCGGGGCCGCCCGCGCCCATTTCGAACACATGCACAGTGCCCGGCCCGTCCGGGTCGGGATAGCTGCGCGTCTCGCGCATGTTCATCACCAGCGTCAGCACCGCCGCTGTGGGGGCCAGATCGGGCACCGAAATCGTGATCGGGCCCAGCCCCCGGATCTGGTGTTCGGCGGGCACGGGGCTGCGATCCCATGGATGGGTGTCGCCGGGGCCATCGGCCGTCAGGCGGAAGCGCTGGCCTTCGGGGTCTTCGAAATCAAGGCTGGCGCGGCCATCGGTCTGGCCGATCTCGGCCACGTGCAGCCCGGCCTCGCGCAGGCGTGCTGCCCAGTAGTCCAGGCTCGCCTCATCCACGCGCAGCCCGGTGCGGCTGATGGAATGGGTGCCGCGCCGTTCACGCGCCACGGGCCAGTCGAAAAACGTGATATCCGTGCCGGGAGTGCCCGCCCCGTCGGCAAAGAACAGATGATAGGCCGACGTATCGTCCTGATTGACGGTCTTCTTGACGCGCCGCAGCCCGAGGGTCTGTGTGTAGAACCGGTTGTTGGCGGGAGCATTCGCCGTGATTGCCGTCAGATGGTGAATGCCGGTCAGGTCCATCCCTGCCTCCTGTATCGTATTTCGGATCGGCACGGGCCATTGCCCATGCCGCCGTGATCGGTGCGCAAGTTAACACGCTGTGCAGCCTCGTCGAGCCATGGGCGCGCTCACCCCCTGTGCGCCGGTGCGGAACCGGGGCTGCGGTGTATCGGATGCCGGGCCGATCCCGTTGGCCGGCAATAATCCGCTGTATCCTGCCCGCGCGGGGTGGCTATGTCGCAGTTAATAGCGCCCGATGCCGATGACAGGCACAAACCCGTCTTGACGAATTGATGAGGTTGTCGATGCGCGGGTTTTCACTGGTACTGGTCGATTTTGCTGTCGTGGCACGGGATATCGCCGTGACCCTGCAGCAATTCGATCTTGGCGCGCCCCGCATCAGCCTAGCGCATGACGAGGCGATTGGCTGGATGACAAGCCAGGATATCTGCCGGAACATCCGGCTGGCAGTTATCCAGTCCAGCCCCGACGCCTTTGTGCGCTCCGAACTGTGCACCTTGCTGGAATCGGCGAAAAGCAAGGTGATCCTGCTGGTGGAAAACCCCGATCAGGCGAAAGCATCGCGTTTCCCATGCCTGACGCTGCCATTCTTTACCGAGGATCTGGAAGCGCTGATCGAGCGGGAATTCACCCTTCAGAGCAGCGGGCGTTCCGGTGGTGTGCCATGATCCATCATCGCGATATCGCTCAGCGCCTGCGGATCATTGACACGCAATTGCGTCCCGTCCCAGCGCACATGGGGGCGCAGTTGCGCCAGTGTCTTGTTGGTATGCACCAGTGACAGGCCCAGCGCATCGGCCAGATCGCGCTGCTTGAATGGAAAGGGCACACTGTCGTCGCTGACAAGGTCCAGCGCGCTTAACCGCGAATAGATCTTCATCAACGCCCAGGCCATGCGCTCGCGCGCATCGCGCTGCCCCAGCGTGGTGATGATCTCGCCCAGGAAATGCTCTTCCGCGGCAGCGATCCAGACCAGCGAATAGGCGCGTTGCGGGCTTTCGTTGAACAGTTCGGACAGGCGCGATTTGGAAAACCTGCACAACACCATGTCACTGGCCGCGATGGCCGTGGACGCAGCCTCGGCGCTCAGCACCGCCTGCAGACCGATCGTGTCGCCGGGAAATATGAAGTTCACAAGCTGCCGGTCGCCATTGGGCAGATACCTGTAACGCGCCCCCTGCCCGTGCCGGGCCGTGTAGAACACGTCCATCTCTTCACCCTCGTGATAGATCACCTGACCAGTCTCGAACCGCTCTTCGCCCACGCGGAACTTTTTCATGAATTCCAGCTCATGCTCGGAGAAGGGCGAAAACAGGCCTTTCCGGCGGAGCGGACAGATTTCACAAGGGTGCAAGGACGCGTTCATCGACACCTACCTGTCTGAACCAGGAATAAAACCGCTCGCGGCCCGGTCAGGCCGCAAGCCGTGTCATCAGCGCGTCAACCTCCGCGACATGACGCGCAAGCATCGCATCGGCATCAGCGGGCTGCGTTTGTTTCTGTGCAGCGTAGTAGGCGTCAAGGACATGCTTTTCGCCTTCCTTGATCTGCTCGATGACATTCTCGGAAATCACGTCGAACCACGACCGCACCTCTATCGCCACGCGGTTCACAGTGGCGAAGAAGGTGCCATCCTTGGCCGGGTCGCGCCCGGCCTCCGCCAGGTATCGCGCCAGTTCCTTCTCGTGGCTCTGGTGCATGTCCAGCAATTCCTGCGCGGCGGGGCGCAGCTTGGTGTCGGCCTTGGCCACCAGCTTGTCATAGCCCTTGACCGCATCGGCAACGCGGGTGTGCACTTCCGCAATCAGGTCAAGGCGTGCAGCCTCGTCCGGCGTCTCGTCGCTGATGTTGGGAACAGCAGGGGCGTCAGGGGCCGCCTTCGGGTGCATGTGCTTGATATCTGTCGCTTTCATTTCAAAACCTCCGTGCCGTTGCGAAAAACGGCCACCCCTGCGTGCAGGGGTGGCCATGGCCTGATCATGTCGGTGGCTGACCACGCACGGCGCGTGCAATCATTGCCACAACAAACAGAACGATGAAGACCAGGAACAGGATCTGCGCGATAGACGAGGCCGTGCCCGCGATTCCGGAGAACCCGAGCGCCGCCGCGATCAGCGCGACAATCAGAAAAGTCAGTGCCCAGCTCAGCATGATATTTCCTTTCTCGGTTGCGTCGCGTAGCGACCATTGCGGAAAGAACGAGCGGGCCTGCCTCCGGTTCCATTGGCACCCCGCATTTGCAGCGCGTCAGGCACGACAAAAACACGGCCCGGTTCAAAACCGGGCCGTGTTTTCCGTTTTCAATTCGCCGGACTGGCGGGGCGCTCAGGCTTGCAGCGTCTGGGTCGAGGCGAAGAACATCGCCTGCGACACCGCAGAGCGCACCTGCTCTTCCTGAAAGGGTTTGGCGATCATGAAGGCCGGTTCAGGCTTTTCGCCCGTCAGCAACCGTTCAGGGTAGGCTGTGATGAAGATGACAGGGATATCCGGGTAATCCTGCATCAGTTCCTTGACCGCATCGACACCTGACGAGTCGTCGGCAAGATGAATATCCGCCAGCACCAGATCAGGGCGTTCGCTCTTGCCCAGCTTCACGGCCTCGGTATGCGTGCGCGCGATGCCTGTGACAGAATGGCCCATATCGGTCACGATGCTCTTGATATCCAGCGCGATGAGCGGTTCATCCTCGATGATCAGGATACGCCCCTGCACCGAACGGGACATTTCCTTGTAGGCGATAGCCACCAGATCGCGCGCCTCTTCGGGGCTGACCTGAATGATCGTGCCGATATCCTCGAACGAAAACTCTTCCAGCGCGCGCAGCAGAAGCGCCTCGCGCGTGTTGGCTGTCAGTTGCGTCAGCAGTTCCTGCGCGCGCCCTTCGATCCCTTCGACCGGGTCATTGCCAACGGGTGCGCCCGTGCTTTGCCAGACGGTGTGAAACGCCTGAAACAGGCTGAGTTTTGCCGACAGATCATCGGGCAACAGGCTGCGATCCTGCAAGATGGCTTCGAGCGTCGCAGCCGCGTAACGGTCGCCGGTCGATTGCGACCCTGTCAGTGCGCGCGCATAGCGGCGCAGATATGGAAGCTCCCTGGCAACTTGAGTGGATTTCGGCATTGGTTCCCTCGGGTGTAAGTGCGGTTCAGACTCTGCACTGTTCTGAAAATGTCGTCTCTGTGCCCCGCGTCAATTTTTTTCACGCGCAGCGGAACCGTAACGCGCCACAGGTGTTATGGTTCCGAAGCGGCGACAGTTTTTCCGACAAAAGCAGCGATGGTCGGGTCACTGCCAGACAGCATGAGTGATACAGGTACCTGAATGTCGATGACACAAAGCAGCAGAAATTCCGAGGATGACAGCATCGCGCCCACAGTGGCGCGCCAGATCGATGAGAACCTCAGACGCCTCTATGATGATGCAGCAGGCGAGGATCTGCCCAAGGGTTTGTCCGACCTGCTTGATGCACTGCGCAAGCAGGACAGCGAAGATCGGGCGGGGTAATCCATGAAAGATGTCATCAAGGCTGAGGGCGTGAGCGATCCAAGAGAAGAGATTGTCACGCATCTGCCAGCGCTGCGCGCTTTCGCGCGCGGGCTGACAGGGGATGTCAGCGCCGCTGACGATCTGGTTCAGGACACCGTCCTCAAGGCGTGGAGCAAGTTCCACCTGTATCAGCAGGGCACGAACCTGCGCGCATGGTTGTTCACCATCCTGCGCAACGGTTTTCTGTCCGGGCGGCGCAAAAGCGCAAAGGAAGTGGCGGACAGCGAAGGCAGTTTTGCGGCGAAACTCGCCAGTAAACCCGATCACGATGGCCGGCTGGCGATGCAGGAACTGACCGTCGCCCTGCGCCAGTTGCCCGACGAACAGCGCGAGGCCCTGCTGCTGGTCGGCGCGCTTGGCTTTTCGGTCGAGGAAGCGGCCGAAACCTGCGGCTGCGCCCCCGGCACCATCAAAAGCCGCGCCAATCGCGGACGCGCCGCCCTTGCGCAGATTCTGGGTCTGGAAAAGGGTGAACAGCTGGACAATACCGACAGCGCCGTGGCGTCGGTGGTGACGGTCGCACCAGATAATCTGTAACAGCAAGTCAGGGGCGAACGCGTGGCGGATTACCACAATCGGCTGGCCTTTCGTCTGGCCCTGATCCTGACCATCGCTCTGGCACCGCTTGGGTCGATCGCGGTCTATTCCGAGTATGAAAACTGGGAATCGCAGCGCGAGGCCGACAAGAGCGATATCATCGCACGCACGGCCGATGCCGTGAACGGCCCCCGCGCGCTTCTGGAAAGCGCGATGGGCTCGGCCCGCGTCTTGTCACCCGAGGTGCTGGATCGGCTGACCGACCCCGCCCAATGTTCCGAATATCTGGCCGAGGCCGTGTCCGACTCGGGCTTCTTCAGCTTTGCCGGGTTTATCGACACCGACGGGCAGATGACCTGCCTTTCAGAGGGCGAGCCCGTGGATTTCAGCGACAGCAGGGATTTCGCGCAGGCTGCCGCGTCGCCGCGCCCGAGTTTTACCTTTCAGCAGAACGGGGCCGTCACGCAACGCTCTGTCGTGCTGGCAAATTACCCGGTGCTGGACGGTGACAGATTTCTGGGCATCATGTCCATTTCGATCAGCAATGATCGCTTCACCATGATCTCGCGGCCCTCCACCTCGGAATCACGGCCCAAGGTCGCCTTTCTTGTCAACCACCGCGGCGAGGTGCTGATTCAGGACAATCACAGAGATCCTGACGCGATCCTGCCGGAACCCGAACTGATCGATCAGCTCATCTCTGATCCGCGCGAAATCGTGCACGCGCAGACCCGCACGGGCGAGGAGCGGACATTCACCGCCGCCGTGCTGATCCCCAACCAGCTTTACGCGCTGGCAAGCTGGGACGCGGATCGTCCGCAGACCGACACGGCGCTGTCCATCTGGCGGCTGGGCTTTCCGATCCTGATGTGGGTCGCCTCCATCGCGGTTGTGATGCTGGCGGTTCATTATCTGGTGGTGCGTCACCTGAAACAGATCAACAGGCAGTTGCGCAGTTTCGCGCTTGGCAATCGCGCGGCGTTCCAGCGCCTGCCAGACGATGCCCCGCGCGAATTGCGCGAACTCGACAGCACATTCAGCAAGATGGCCCTTCTGATCCGCCGGGATGAGGTCGAGCAGGAAGACGCGTTGCGCGAAAAGACGACCCTGCTGATGGAGGTGCACCATCGGGTGAAGAACAACCTGCAGCTCATTGCCTCGATCCTGAACCTGCAAAGCCGCCGCGTCTCCGACCCGACTGCCCGCACGATCCTGCAAGGGGTGCAGGGGCGCGTGCGGTCACTGGCAACGATCCATCGCACACTCTATGAACAAAAACAGCTTTCTGACAGCGATGCCACGGCGTTCTTCGAAACCATCCTGCAGGAATCGATGGCCATGGCACAGGGCGATTCCGACAGCCTGTCGCTGGACACCAATTTCGAACCTGTCGCCATCGCCCCCGACAAGATCATCCCCGTCGCGCTGATCTTTTCCGAAGCGCTGACAAATGCGCTGAAACATGTCGCAACACTGCCCAAGGGCACGCCTGCGACGGTCAGCATCAACTGCCGCAACCTGGGCGGATTTGCCGAACTGAGTATCCGCAATACATTGCGAGCGGACGCAGAGCACGCAGAGACAGGCGGTCTGGGGCAGGAACTGATGACGGCCTTTGCCCTGCAGATCAATGCAGAGCTTGAGACCGGTCCCGCTGATGACGGCGAGATGGGCCAGGTCTGGCAGGTGCGCCTGCTACTCAGCCTGCCGCCGGAAGAAACCGCGCAGACGCGCAAGACCGCCGGGCGCGTTCTGTAAATCCGCAAGAGGTCACGCCGATGCCAACCCAGCAAGACCTGAATGATCCTGTCGATGAAAACCGCGCCCTGCAGGCGACGGAAAGCAAGATCGCGATTGCCGGGCACCCGCTTCATGCAATGCTGGTGGCCTTTCCCATCGCGCTGACCATGTCGGTTCTGGGGGCTGATCTGCTGTATTGGTGGACCGCCGATGCATTCTGGGCGCGCGCGGCGGGATGGGCCACATTCGGCGCCTTTCTGATGGGGGTGATCGCCGGTATCACCGGCACGATCGAATTGCTGATGGTGCAGGGCATCCGCAACCGATCCGCAAGCTGGACACATTTCATCCTTGCAGTGATGCTCTTGTCGGTGCTGGGGGCAAACTGGGGTGTGCGCGTCGGCGATTACGAAGCGGCAGTGCTGCCACTTGGTCTGCTGATCTCGGTGCTGGCCGCCGGGCTGACCGCCGTGACCGGCTGGCATGGCGGCAAACTGGTCTTTGACTACCAGATCGGCACCAAACTCTCGCATCCCCGCCCCGGCACGGAACCCTGACGCGACAGGAGCGTTCACGCATAATGGCGGATCAGACTGACCTCGCGCACCCGAAAGAGCAGCAACCCCTGCATGACCGGTCCCCGGTCGTGTGGACACATGGCACGGCGATCATCCTCTTGGGGGTGCTCGCCATCGGGGCACCCTTTGCCGTTCTGCGCCTGTTCGGCCCGTCCGGTTCCGGCACATGGACATGGGATTTCAGCATGGGGCTGGGCTTTGGCGCCCTGGGCATGGCCGCGCTGCAATTCGTGCTGACAGGCCGCCTGCGCTGGGTCACGCACCCGTTCGGGGCAGATATCGTCTATCTGGCGCATCGCTACCTAAGCTGGGGGGCCGTTGCGCTGATGCTGGGGCATTTCGCGGTCCTCTATGTCTTTCACCAAGGGGCGCTTGGCGTCCTGAACCCGCTGGAGGCCCGGTGGGAACTGACGGTCGGGCGCGTGTCGCTGGTGTGCTTTCTGGCGCTGATCGTGACATCCGAATTCCGCAAGCTCTTGCAATTGCGCCATGAATACTGGCGCGCGCTGCATCTGGCGCTGGCGCTGGTCGGGATGGTCACGGCGATCGCGCATGTTCTGGGCGTGGGCAACCTGACCGACACGCCGGAAAAACGCGCGCTCTGGCTGGGCGCGACCCTGGGGTTCATGCTGGTTCTGGCCTACACGCATCTGATCCGCCCGTGGCTGCAGTCGCGCAACCCGTGGCGCGTGGTCGGCAACAGCGCGGAACGCGGCGGGGTGCATACGCTGCAACTTGAACCCGAGGGGCGGCATCTGAAACGCTGGAAACCCGGTCAGTTCGCGTGGCTCAAGGTCGGACGCTCGCCCTATTCGCTGATCGAGCATCCGTTCACCATCTCGACCGCGCCCGAGAAAGGGCCGAACCTGTCCTTTTCCATCAAGCCCCTGGGCGATCATTCGGCCGAACTGGCGCAGACCGAAATCGGGGCGCGCGCCTATGTTGACGGGCCATATGGGGCCTTTTCCGTCGACCGCATGGCCGATGCCGAAGGGTTCGTCATGATCGCGGGCGGGGTGGGCATCACGCCGATCCTGTCAAACCTGCACGCGCTGGAAGCGCGCGGCGACAAGCGCCCCATCACGCTGATCTATGGCAGCCCGACATGGGAGGATGCGTCCTTCCGCGAGGAACTTGCCACGATGCGCTCGCGCCTGAACCTGACGCTGGTCCATGTGATCGATGCGCCACCCGCGGAGTGGACCGGCGAGAGTGGCAAGATCGACAGGGACATCCTGTCGCGCCATCTGACAGCAGAAATGCGCGTCTGGCCCCATCTGCTGTGCGGGCCGAAACCGATGCTGGATGCCCTGCGCGCCGATCTGCGCGCGATGGGCGTGCCCCTGCATCATATCGATTATGAAATCTTTGAATTGGTGTGACATGCGCCCGACCCTAGCCCTTGTTTTCGCCATTGCGCTGACACTGCTGGCCATTGGCCTTGCCGCGCATCTGGCCTTTGGACCCTGACAGGAGAGCCCCTTGAAAGATCGTGCCGAAAGCCTACTGGAAAGCTTCTTGGAAACCGTCACCGCGCGCCACGCGGGCGAGACAGAGTTTCTTCAGGCCGTGGCCGAGATCGGCCGCGATGCCCTGACCATCGAGAAAGCCAGCAACGCCTATACACAGGCCCGCGTGCTGGAACGGCTATGCGAGGCGGATCGCATCATCAGCTTTTCGGTGGTCTGGCATGATGACAGCGGCAACGTGCAGATCAACCGGGGCTGGCGCGTGCAGCATTCGGACCTGCTGGGCCCCTACAAGGGGGGCTTGCGCTGGTCACCCGATGTCACCCCATCCGTGCTGAAATTCCTGGCCTTTGAACAGGCCTTCAAGAACGCCCTGACCGGCCTGCCGCTGGGCGCGGCCAAGGGCGGCGCGGATTTCGACCCCACAGGCCGCTCCGAAGCCGAGGTCAAGCGCTTCGCCCATGCCTTCATGACCGCGCTGGCCCCGCATATCGGGCCGGAGCGGGATGTGCCCGCAGGCGATATTGGCGTGGGCGCTGCCGAACTGGGGCTGATGAGCCGCGTCTGGATGCGACAGGCCGGGCGCTGGGGCGGCGCGCTGACCGGCAAGCCCGTGGCGCTGGGCGGCAGCGAATTGCGCGCCGAAGCAACGGGTTACGGGCTGGTCTATTTCACCGCCGCAATGCTGGACGAAATCGGCGACACGCTGGAAGGCAAGCGCATCGCCATCTCCGGGCGTGGCAATGTCTCGCGCCATGCCGCGCGCAAGGCCATGTCCCAAGGCGCGCGCGTGGTCACGCTATCCGGACGCGCGGGCACCTGGGTGGCCGAGGACGGGTTCACGCATGACGCGCTCGACTGGGTCATCGCGGCGAGTGGCGATCAGGCGAAAGCCCCGCCCGCCGATCTGGGCGTGACATTCCGTGAAGGCGCCAGCCCCTGGGGGGTCGCTGCCGATATCGCCCTGCCCTGCGCCACCCAGAACGAGGTCACGCTGGACGACGCCCGCGCGCTGACCGACACTGGCTGCCGCGTCCTGGCCGAAGGCGCGAACATGCCGCTGACGCGAGAGGCCGAGGCGCATCTGACCGCGCAGGGCGTGCTACAGGCGCCGGGCAAGGCCGCGAATGCCGGTGGCGTGGCCGTGTCCGGGCTGGAAATGCAGCAGAACGCCGGGTTCAGCCACTGGAATGCGGCGCGTGTCGATAGCTGCCTGCGCGATATCATGTGCACCATCCATGAAAAGCTGATAAACGAGCGGCAAAGCTGCTGCTCGGCAGATGGTCAGATCGATTATCGGCGCGCGGCCAATGTCGCGGGATACCGCGTGTTGGCCGATGCCCTGATCGCGGCGGACATCTGAACGCAGTCAGGATTACGGGGCTGCGCCGGAACCAGAACCGCCCGATCACGTTGTATTGGCAACAACCCTGATGAAGGAGACTGCCATGAATTGGGACCAGATCGGTGGCAAATGGAAACAGCTCAAAGGCTCTGCCAAGGAAAAATGGGGCAAGCTGACCGATGACGAACTGGATCAGGCTGCAGGCAATCGCGACAAGCTTGTGGGCAAGGTTCAGGAAAAATACGGTATCGCCAAGGAAGAGGCCGAAAAGCAGGTCGATGACTGGGCTGCCAGATCATAAGCGCAGGGTGGCGCGGCCCAAGACTGCGCCCCACCCCCGCACCACGAATTTCAGGAGGCAATGATGGCACGACAAACGGTGAGCAAAGTGACTGATGATGACGAAACCAAGAAGAACGTCCGCAACCTGAAGCGCACGGCATCGAATGCCGCCAGCAAGGGCGAGGATGTTGCGGACCTGGCATATGAGGAGCTGCTGGAACAGTTCAACGCGCTGAAAGAGGATTTCGCGGCGTTGTCCGACAGTCTTGCCAAGGCTGGCAAGCAAGGCGCCGAAGATGTAGCGGAATCCGCCAGGCAGACGGGCCGCAGGGCTGCTGCCAAGGCGAACGAAAGCGCCGAATATGCCGTGGATCAGGTCGAATCGACGCTGGAAGAGGCCGAGAACTTCGCCCGCAAGCGTCCGGGCACCGCACTGGGCATCGCGGCAGGCGCCGGGTTCCTGCTGGCACTGGTGATGTCGCGCCGCTGATGCTTGTGCCCTACGACCATCTTCGGCTCAAGGCCCATTGGTATGCGCGGCGCATCTGGCTGACCGTGATCGGCGGGCTGCTTCTGGGAATCGGAGGGGGCTTTCTGGTCGCGGCAGGCTGGAAGGTACTGGCCGAGCAATTTTCGCCAGTGGTCGCGACCCTGTCCTGCGCGGCAGTGTTTCTTGGCGCGGGGCTGATCGTTCTGTCGCGCGTCAACGCGCAGCCAGAGCCGAGGATTCCCTCACTCGATGAGCGTTTGCGCGCCGATGCTGCGCGCGGGCGCCACACTGCCCCCGACGGCCAGTTCCCCGCATTGATGGAAGCGTTCCTGTTCGGCGTCGCGACTTATACCCGCGTCAGAAATCAGCGGCGGCGGTAACACTCCGTCCGCCAAGGCGTCCCGTCGGCCAAAAACAGATGCGGCGCAAACCCGGCATCGCGCGTCGCACGGGTTCCGATCACGGTTTCGAAAGCTGACGCAACGTCGATGGCGGCCCCCACCTGCGTCACGGGGTGCCGCCGGCAATGGCCTGCCGATTAGCACGGCAGAGACGCTGAAAATGTCATCTTTCGGGTTGGTGATTCTAAATATCTGTTCGGTAATACAAATTTTTCTCTGGGAAAAATCTTTTTTTTGAATGTCATCCTGACCGGATGCTTTTCCCGAAGCGTCAAATCCAGGATCGAGCCTGAGTCACCGTCCGGCGCGGCGCCGCGCGTTCAGGTCTTACCTTTCCTGACATGCAGTGCAATGATACCACTATGCTTTCTACCCAGACGATAGACCCCGGCAGCGCACACAACCTGATGAACGCTCATTTGCTTGACCATGCGCCACTCGGCGTCTTTGTTACCGATCCACTGGGCCGGATAGCCAGCGTGAACGCGCATCTCTGCAAGCTTCTGGGGCGACCCGATGCCGAACTGATCGGGCGCATGGCCAGCGACATGGTGCTGGACCAAGACCTTGACACATTTCTGGCCGCGCAGACCGGGCTGGATGCGACCGCCGGAAATGTATCGGTCGAGGTCAGCCTGTCGCGCAATGATGGGCAGGTGATCGTCGCGAACTGCACATTCACCGGCCTGTGCGACCCATCTGGCAACCCCAATGGCATGCTGGCCGTCATTCTGGATATCTCCGAACGCGTGTCGCTGGAACGCAGGCTGCGCGACAGCGAGGCCCGGTTGCGGCAGGTTCTGGACAATACCGTTGCGATGATCGGTATTGTGCAAACCGATGGCACCCTTATCGAAGCGAACATGCCCGCCCTCCGCGCAGCGGATCTGACCCGCGGCGATGTGATCGGCAAGAAATTCTGGGACTGCCACTGGTGGCGCGACAACCCGGTTGAGGTGGCGCGCCTGCAGGACGCTGTTGCCGACGCCGCCGAAGGTCATGTCCAGCGCTATGACGCCGAGGTGCGCATGGCGGGCGACAGCACAATCTGGATCGATTTCATGCTGTCCCCGGTGTTTGATGATGATGGTGAGGTCAGCCAACTGATCGCGTCGGCCTTTGACATTTCAGATCGCAAACGCACGGAGCGGCGCGTGACCTATGCAATGCGCGAGGTCAATCACCGATCCAAGAACCTGCTGGCGGTGGTGCAATCCATGCTGCGGCAGATGCGCCCCACCAATCTGGACGATTTCGTGCATGGCTTTGGCCAGCGCCTGCGCGCCCTGTCGGATTGTCAGGAATTGCTGCTCCAGGCGGATGACGAAGACCCGCTGCTCGAGGATCTGATCCAGTCGCAGCTTGCCCCTTTCGGCAGCAGCATCTGCGGTCGCGTCCGCCTGCACGGGCCAGCATTGCATATCCGCCCCGATACGGCGCAAAGTCTTGGCATGGCGGTGTATGAACTGATCACCAACGCGTCCAAATACGGGGCGCTGTCGGATGACTCGGGCGAAATCGACATCACCTGGACGCTGGAGCCGCCCAGCCAGGACCAGGAAGAAACCTTTACGCTCAGCTGGCGCGAACAGAAAGGCCCGAAGGTCACCCCGCCGGAACAGCGCGGCTTCGGGTCCATGGTGCTCGAGGATATGATGGCCATGGCGCTGGCAGCCCAGACCCACACCGATTACACGCCCGAAGGGCTGCACTGGTCACTGCGCGCGCCGCGTTCGGCGATCGAGGGCGCGGACTGATCCGCCCCGCGCGGATTGACGCACCCCCGGAACCCCCTGCCCGCAGCCACGTTTTGCGGCCATGAAAAAGGAGGTTCTTATGGAAACCCTGTCACTTGTGTTTTTTCTCGCGCTGTTCACCCTGATCGCGTTTCTGGTCTTTGCCTATGTGAACAAGCGCAAGACCGAAGAACAGCTGCAAGAGGACCGCCCCCCGTCGTCACTGGCAAAGGACAGCCAGGGGCCCGGCGCGGTCGAACGGCTGGACGACATCAAGTAACCGGCGCCGCCCGGTTGAACAGACGGGTGCCCGGCCAATGGTGTGGAACCATGGGCCGGGCATCCGCGTTTTGTCGTCAGCCGCATTGATGCGAGACTGAAAGGAGGACACATGACCGCTCCTGACACCAATGTGAAAAAGCAGGCGAAAAAGCACAAGGCACCGCTGATCGGCATGGCCGTCGCAGGCGGTGTGGCGCTTGTGTTGCTGCTGTGGCTGGGGTCGCAATATGTAACCGTCACCCCGGATGAAAACGCCGATCCACCCGCCGCCGCCGAAGAACCCGCCGGCCTGCCCGCCGAGGGTGATGTATCCGCCCCGACAGAGGACGGGACAAGCACACCTCAGGTGATCGAGGAGCAGCCGACCCCGAGCGACTGACGCGAGGAACCGGCGCAATCGAAACCCCGCCCATCTGGCGGGGTTTTTTCATGGCCGGCCCTCGATCTCGACCTGGTCCTTGTAAAGCGCGCTGGCGCGGTAGCGGTCGATCAGATGGCGCATCACAACCCCGGCAATCGCGGCAAGGGGCGCCGCCATCAGCGCAGCTGCACAGCCAAAGACCGTGCCAAAGGCATAGATCGCCGCGACAGCCGCAATCCAGCCCGGATCGCCCCAGAACTGCCACAGCGCGACCCCCATCCCCAGCGATGTGCCGATGAACATGCCCACATAGGGAATGACGGACACTGCCCCCGTCACGACCCCCACCGCGATCGCAAAGGGCAGCCCCACAAGCGACAGGGACAGCGCGTAATAGCCCATCAGAATACTGCACACGATGGCCTGCCCCCGGATATAGCCCGACAGCGTTCGGTCGATATCGCGCGCGATGCCGCGCAGGGTCGGGGCGATGGCCGGGGCAGCAGCGTGTCCGCGCCGTGAATCAGGCGCGGCCAGTCGATCAGCAGATAGACCGTGACCACAGGCATCACGACCCAGAACATCACGATGGGCACCAGACCCGACATGCCCAGCACCAGATTGCTCATGGCATTGCCCAGCGCCTCGGTCAGCCCCTCGGCGCCGTTCTCGGCCACCTCGTCCGGATCATCCAGCCGGTCCGCAACCGCCGCGGGCAGGAAGGACTGCGCCTGATCGCGCGCCTCTTCCCGGCTTGACGGCAGGGCATCCAGCAACGCGGTCGATTCCAGCACCACAAAAGGCACGGCAATCGACGGCACGGCCAACAACGTGCCGAATGTCACCAGCGCGACCAGTATCCCCGCCCAGACGCGCCGCAGCCCCAGATCCGTCAGCTTGCGCACGACCGGGTCCAGAAACCAGGCCAACGCAAGGGCGATCACGAAGGACAGCAGCATGGATGACAGCAGCCAGATCAGAAAGCCGAAGACCCCCAGAATGCCGATCCAGGCAAAACCTTCCAGTAAATCAGCATCGGATGGCCCTGCGCGGGGTCGCGCGGGGTATCCGAGGACAGGCCTGGTCCTGCCAGGTCGGACTCGTTCTGCATCAGCCGCTTCCTTTTTGCTGTGGCGGATGGAACCTGTTTGCGCGCAAGGCGTTACGTCCATGTTCCTCTACCATATGCAGGTCGATCCGCCTGTATCTGGCTCCCTCCCGGTCGCCCGCCATGCTTGTTTTCCCTCGCATGGCGGGCATTTTTCACCCCCCGCAACTGGTCGTGACCGCCAGGGGAAACAGGGTGAACACGCTTGCCCCCAGCCCGATCCACAGGCCCGCGCGCGGCAGACCGGCGCGCAGACCGGCTTGCGCAGGAAAGGCGCGCAGCAGCGGCGCGAAGGCCAACAGCCCCAATGCCCATACCAGCAGCAGTGTCAGGCGCGCGACTGTGCCGAATCCATCCGCAGGTGCAGCGCAGAACACGCCATGCAGCGCATAGATCACCACGAAAAGCACGGCCCAAAGCGTGGGGCCCAGCAGAACCGTGCCCAGCCACTTCATCCGACCACCCCCTGCGCGATAAGGACCGCCAGCGTGATCGCAACAATGCCGGCGGTGAAATTCTGCCACATGCGGCATGCGGGCCAGGCGGCGGCCTCGGTCACTGTCACCTCGCCGCGCCTGTGCTGGTCCAGCGTGAACAGGGCCATCGCAATCGCGACCAGCACATGCAGCCCGACATAGCCCGCCATCACCGCGCGCAGCGCGTCGCGGGCGTGGCGCGTCGGGTCATCAAGCTGCGGCACGATCCATAACAGCGCCCCCAGCGCCACCAGGTTCAGGCCCGCGCCCAGACCCGCCCCAAGCGGCGTTCCCAGCCGCAGCACCAGCGCGCCCAGCGCCAGCGCCGCCGCCAGAACGCCCAGCGCGGGCAGCAAGGCGGGCGCGTCGAACCCCGCAGGCGGGGCCGCCGGGCCGGGCGTGACCACCGACAGAAACCCCAGCCCGAACAGAAGCGAGGCAAAGAGCGTGCCATTGGCGACCAGAAACGCGACAAGCCCGCTTTGCCCCAATGTATGCGTCGCACGGGGGTGCACGGGCAGACGCAGGTCGGGCGCGACCTCGACCGCGTCCAGATCGCGCGTGACCACCATCCCGCGCGCCCAGACCCAGATCAGCGCGGCCACGGGCAGCAGCGCCAGCCCCGCCAGCGCATAGAGGCCCGCCAGCATCAGCAGCACAAAGACGCAGATCGACCCCGACAGCACCAAAGGCAGCGCTGTATTGCCCGGCAGGATCGCGACATGATCGGGCCGCGCCCCTTCGACCGAGGTGACGAGGAATTCGCGCCGGTTGCGCGGGGCACCGGGCAGCGCCCCCTCGCCGCGCGCCAGCGACAGGATCACCTCAGACGCACTCTGCCCCAGATGCCGCGCCACCGGAAGCGAGGCGAAATTGTAGTTCGGCGACGGGATCGGCATGGCCCAGTCAAGCGCCGGCGCGCCCCACGGATCGCGGGCCTCGCGCTTGCCAAGCGTCGCCTGCAGGATCAGGTCCAGCGCGAACATCGCGAACCCGATCGTCATCAGATAGCTGAAGATCGACGAGGTCAGGTTCAGCCAGACCCATTCGGGGTTGTCGGGATAGACATCAATCCGCCGTGGCATCCCCAGCAGCCCGGTCAGATGCATGATGAAGAATGTGCCGTGAAACCCGATCAGGATGACCCAGAACGCCGCCTCGCCCAGCCCCTTGGCGCGGCGCTTGCCGGTGATCAGCGGCATCCAGTAGGTCGC
>REDZ01000165.1 GCA_007695345.1 Paracoccaceae bacterium
GCAGGTCAGCACGGCCTGGGTCTTGATGCGGCGGCGGAATCCCTTGTCCAGCCGCTCGATCGAGTTGGTCGTCCGTGCCGATCTCCATTGCGACGGGTGCCCCGCCCTGTTCCAGAAACTTGCTCGGGGGCAGACCCCGCGCGGGGCGAAAAACGCTTGTCCAGCGGGCAAAATCAAGCGATATTCACGCCGACCGGCGCGTCACATGGGGAATGTCGGTCAAAACAGGGGGTGCATTGTTCGGCGCGAATCCTGCTGTCATATCCGGTGATCGTATCCTGTCTTCGGCGCTCAGTCGAACCACCGGATCATCTGTAAAGTGCCGCTGGGGGTTCGTCGTTGTCAGGCAAGTTCGTCATATCTCTTGATTTTGAGCTGCTTTGGGGCGTGCGCGATCATGCCGACCGCACCTCCTATGGTGCCAACGTCCTTGGCGCACGCCAGGCCGTGCCACGCATCCTGGACCTTTTCGCGGAAAACGGGATCCGTGCCACCTGGGCCACAGTAGGGTTCCTCTTTTGTGAAACGAAGGATGAATTGATCGCGGCCCTTCCCGACGCGCGACCAGCTTATGATAACCCGCGCCTGTCGAACTACGGTTACCTCGAAGAGGTCGGGAAAGACGAACGGAGTGACCCCTATTATTTCGGGGCGTCCCTGATCGACGCCATTCAGAAAACACCCGGGCAGGAAATCGGTACACACACAATGTCGCATTACTATTGCCTGGAGGACGGTCAGACGCTGGCCGCTTTCGAGGCTGATCTTGTGGCCGCCAGGAAACTCGCCGAGCAAAGACGCATCGCGCTGAAGTCCATCGTCTTTCCTCGCAACCAGTTCACCCAAGCGCATCTGGAAGTCTGCGCGCGGCACGGCATCAGCCATTACCGGGGAAATCCGATAGGCTGGGCCTACCGGGCGACCAAGGGCGCAGAGCAAACGCCTGCGAGACGTGCCCTGCGCTTGCTTGACGCCTATTCGGGCGTCCTTGGATCGCAGGCCTTTCAGCCCGGACATGATGAGCCGATTGATGTGCCCGCCAGTCGCTTCCTGCGACCCTGCTCCGGTAGGCTTGCGGCGTTGCACCCTCCTCATCTTGCCGTGATCAAGCGCGGAATGACGGTCGCGGCAAAAGCGGGGCGTGGGTATCACCTTTGGTGGCATCCGCATAATTTTGGGCGGGGCCTCGATGCCAACATGGCCGGCCTCAAGGTCATCATCGATCACTTCGCGGATTTGCGCGAGCGCTTTGAGATGCAATCCCTCGCCATGGAGGACTTCTGATGGCGGATCCGGTGATCTCTATCGAGCCGATCAGCGATGAACTTCTGGCCGCATATGAGGCCTCCGGGATGGAGCGTGGTAAGGCAGGGCCGCAGGCAATCGAGTGGGCCTTCGGCAGCAATGCCGCACCTTTTGCAGTGGCGCGTTACGAAGGAGCCGTCGTCGGTATCTCGGGCTATATTCAGAACCGCATGCAGTTTGGCCAGATGACCGGTACATCCGTGCAGGCAGTCGATTCCTTCGTTTCCGCAACCATGCGCGGGAAAGGTGTTTTTACGCGCCTTGCACGAGCCTATGATGATCACGCGCGCAACTCTGGCATGGACCTTGTTTGGGGTTTTCCAAACGATAATGCCGCGCCTGCATGGTACGGTAAACTTGGATGGCACCGGCATGGGCAGGTCCCGTTTATGATCAAGCCGCTGCGCGCCGGATTTTTCACGCGCAAACTGCGCTTGCCGATCGACTTTCCTCTTACGCTGGCGCGAGATCAAAATATTGCATCTATCTCGGGGGTGGATGCTTGGGGTGATGTGCTCTGGGATATCGTTGCGCCAAAGGTTGGAGTTGGAGCGATCCGGGATCGCCACTTTCTGCAGCACCGCCTTTTTGACGGGCCGCATGCGCAGCATTACCGGGTCGTCGCCGACACTGACCAAAAGGCACCGGCGCTTGTCGCCACACGCGAAGCAGAAAAACATGGCGGCCGTATTGTCTATGTAATGGAAGCCCTTGGTGAAACTTCCTTGCAACCCTTGCTCATGTCTGAACTTGGTAGGTTGGCGTCGCGCGGTGTTGAAATCGCTCTTGCCTGGTCGTTTCCATGGTCCCCGAACTATTCCGCTTTGCGCAAGGCAGGGTTTCTGCCTCTGCCGGAACGGTTGCGGCCGATCCGGATCTGGTTTGGGACGGCACCAAAGACAGCGCCAGCGGAGCGGGCCAACCGTGACGGCCAATGGTATCTGAGTTATCTCGACAGCGACACTGTGTGAGCCGCGAGATCGCTGTCCATCGATAGCGAGCGCCGCCGACGCAGTCATGAGGTTTTGACGTGCACATCTTGATGACGGTGAATGCCGCCTGGAATATCTGGAACTTCCGGCGGCCGCTGGTCGAGGCATTGCAGGCTGATGGGCACCGCGTCACGGTGCTGGCCCCTCCGGATGACGCTGTAAAGGATCTCGAGCGCCTTGGCTGTCGTGTGCAAGCGCTCGAGATGAGCGTGAAGGGCCTTAACCCGCTGGAGGATCTGAAACTCCAGCGCCGCTTTGCCCGGATCTTCCACGAGACACGCCCCGACGCCGTGCTGAGCTATACGATCAAGAACAATGTCTTTGGCGCGCGCGCTGCGAAATCTGTGGGCGTGCCATTCCTGCCCAATGTGACCGGGCTTGGCACAGCGTTTCTGTCCGGCAAGCTGCTGCAGACAGTGACCGAGCAGCTTTATCGGCGGTCTTTTGCAGGGCTGCCAGTGGTGTTCTTTCAGAACGAAGATGATCGGGATCTGTTTCTGGACCGGCATCTTTTGACAGCCGATCAGGTGCGTTTGCTACCTGGCTCGGGGATCGACCTCGACCGCTTTGCACTGACCGCCATGCCCGACCCGGATGCGCCGCCAATCTTCTTGATGATCGCGCGCCTGTTGCGCGACAAGGGTGTGGTGGAGTTCGTCGAGGCCGCGCGCAGGGTCAAGGCGCGCCACCCCAAGGCGCGGTTTCAACTGCTGGGCGCAGTCGGTTCGGAAAACCGCAGCGCAATTGACCGCGCGACGCTGGAGGGATGGATGGCCGAGGGCGTCGTGGATTATCTTGGCACAACCGCCGATGTCCGCCCGGCGATTGCGGCAGCATCCTGCGTGGTTCTGCCGTCCTACCGTGAGGGCGCCCCCCGCACGTTGATCGAGGCCGCTGCCATGGCGCGCCCTCTTGTCACCACGGATGTTCCGGGGTGTCGCGCTGTCGTCGAGGACGGGGTTTCCGGATTTCTCTGTGCCGCACGCAACGCTGACAGCCTGTCTGACGCGATGGAACGCTTTCTGGCGCTCTCACCGGACGCCCGGCGCGCGATGGGCGCGGCAGGTCGTGCCAAGATGGAACGGGAGTATGATCAGGCGCTGGTTGTTGACGCCTATCGCAAGGCGCTTGCGCAGATCACGCGCGCAGAGCCGGGCGCGCATTGATGGATACTGTCTTTTTCATCGCCTCCAAGCTGATCGGTGCGCTATTGCGGCCAGACACATGGATTGTCATCGCACTCGCTGTGCTGGTTCTGGCGCTGGCGCTGCACCGCAGGCGACTGGCCATCTGGCTGGGCAGCACATTGCTCGGCGCCATGGTCACGTTCAGTGTCTTGCCCTTGGGGGATCTTCTGTTGCAGCCAATCGAGCGCAGTTACCCTGCCGAACCAGTTCTTGACCGGGTGGACGGGATCATCGTTCTGGGTGGGGGAGAGGATGCGCGCGCCAGTGCCTATTGGGGGCAGATGCAGCTGAATGCCGGGGCCGAGCGCTACACGGCCGCCCTGGAACTGGCCCGGCGCTTTCCCGAGGCGCGATTGTTGTTCACGGGAGGCAGCGGCGCGCTGCGCGATCTGGCCGGCGCCGAGGTTTCGGAAGGGGCTATGGCCGAGCGATTCTTCTTGGGGCTGGGTGTGGCCCCGGAACGGTTGCTGATCGAGGACCGATCGCGCAACACGGCCGAGAACGCGCATCTCAGCCTCGCGCTTGCAAATCCGGACCCGAGTGAGACCTGGGTGCTGGTGACCAGCGCCTTTCACATGCCCCGCGCCATGCGGAGCTTTGAGGCTGCGGGCTGGGCAGGGGTGACGCCCTGGCCAGTGGATTATCGGACTGCTGCGTTCCTGGACCGGATCGGCTGGAACCTGACACGCAACCTGCAGGTTCTGAACATTGCGATCCGGGAACAGGTCGGGCGGCTGGCATATCGGGTAAGCGGACGCTGAGCCCTGCGTGGTCGATCTGCGCGGCAGGACGAAGCAGAAGCTGGCCTTCTGACGGCCCCTGATATCCAACCGGCAGATTCCTCAAATAAGGTCTTTTCGCCCTCGCAGAAAACTGGTAACGCTCAAAACAGAGCGATGGCGATGGGTCACCACACCTCGGATCAGTCTACACCAAGGCGCCCTGCAGGCAGTCCTTGTGCGGTAGCCTGCGTATAGACCATGGCGGGCCAGCGTAGCAAGGTCCAGGAAGATGTTCGCTTTCGGGTGTTACGCCTTTTGCATGAGAACCCTGAACTGTCGCAGCGTGATCTGGCCAAGGCCGTCGGGATCAGCAATGGCAGTGCGCATTACCTGTTGGCTGCGCTTGTGGACAAGGGGCTGATCAAGATCGGCAATTTCACGGCAGCGCGCGACAAGCGCCGCTACGCCTATATTCTGACTCCCAAGGGCGTTGCCGAGAAAGCTGCCATCACCAAGCGCTTTCTTGCGCGAAAAATCCGGGAATATGATGCGCTGAAGGCTGAAATCGCCACGCTTCAGGATGAGTTAGGCGAAGATACGGTATCAGATGTGTCGGGCAAAAAGCCATAAGCACTGAATTAAGAAAGTGGATTGAACTGCTGTGAAGCTCACAATTATTGGTACAGGCTATGTCGGACTCGTCTCTGGCGTCTGCCTTTCTGATTTCGGACATACGGTCGTCTGCGTGGACAAGTCCGAGTCAAAGATCGCGCAGCTGAATGCAGGTGAGGTGCCGATTTTCGAGCCGGGCCTTGATACCCTGATGGCAAAAAATGTGGCTGCCGGGCGCCTCACATTCACGACAGATCTGGCTGATGCGGTTGATGGTGCCGATGCTGTATTCATCGCTGTTGGCACGCCGTCGCGTCGGGGTGACGGGCACGCCGATCTGAGCTTCGTCTATGCCGCCGCAGGGGAAGTCGCTGCGGCACTGACCGGCTATGCCGTGATCGTCACCAAATCCACGGTTCCGGTCGGGACCAACCGCAAGGTCAGCGACATCATCCGAGAAACCCGACCGGATGCGCAGTATGATGTGGCCTCGAACCCCGAGTTCCTGCGCGAGGGCGCGGCAATCGAGGATTTCATGCGCCCGGACCGCGTGGTCGTCGGCGTTGAGGCAGAGCGCGCTCGGGACGTCATGGCAGAAGTCTATCGCCCGCTCTTTTTGCGCGAGTTTCCGATTGTCTTCACCGGTCTTGAGAGCGCCGAGATGATCAAATACGCGGCCAACGCCTTTCTGGCGACCAAGATCAGCTTCATCAATGAAATCGCCGCCTTGTGCGAGCGGGTCGGAGCAGATGTAAAGGCAGTCGCCAAAGGCATGGGGCTGGATGGTCGGATCGGTTCCAAATTCCTGCATGCAGGGCCGGGCTATGGCGGCTCCTGCTTCCCCAAGGATACCTCGGCGCTTGCGCGGATCGGACAGGAACATGCTGTTCCGCAACGCATCACGGAAGCGGTCATAGCGGTGAACGATGGTGTCAAGCGCCGCATGATCGACAAGGCCATGGAACTTTGCGGGGGCACTGTCGCGGGCTGCAAGGTCGCTGTGCTGGGGGTGACGTTCAAGCCCAACACCGATGACATGCGCGAGGCCCCGTCGCTGACGATTGTGCCCGCTCTGATTGGTGCAGGGGCGCAGGTGCACGTCGTTGACCCGCAAGGACGACGTGAGGGTGAGTCACTGCTGCCGGGCGTCGTCTGGGAGGACGATGCTTATTCTGCTGCATCAGGGGCCGATCTGCTGCTGGTTCTGACCGAATGGAATGAATTCCGCGCACTTGATCTGGCACATCTGGCGCAGGTCATGCGGGTGGCGCGCATGGCTGATTTCCGCAACATCTATGAGCGCGAAACAGCCTTGGATGCAGGTTTCGTCGCCTATGAAGGGGTCGGACGATGAGTGCGCTTTCAGGCAAGCCGCAGCGTGTTCTGATCACGGGCACGGCCGGCTTTATCGGTTTTCACCTGGCCAGGCTGCTGCTGGCCGAGGGCTTCCGCGTTCAGGGCTATGACGGGATGACGGATTACTATGACGTCACCCTGAAACAGCGCCGCCATGCCATGCTGCTTCAGAACCCGAATTTCTCGGCGGTCGAAGGGATGCTGGAAGACCAGGTGCGCTTCGATGCGGTGGCCGATGAGTTCCAGCCAGATGTGATCGTCCATCTCGCAGCGCAAGCGGGGGTGCGCTACAGTCTGGAAAACCCGCGTGCCTATCTGGACAGCAATGTGATCGGCACGTTCACCGTGATGGAGGCCGCGCGGCGCCTGCAGGTGAAGCATCTGCTGATGGCGTCAACCTCCTCTGTCTATGGCGCGAATACCGAGATGCCCTTCACCGAGACGGAAAAGGCCGACACGCAACTGACGATCTACGCCGCGACCAAGAAGGCCAATGAGAGCATGGCGCATTCCTACGCGCATCTGTGGAACCTGCCCACAACCATGTTCCGGTTCTTCACGGTTTACGGCACCTGGGGCCGGCCCGATCTGGCGCTGTACAAATTCGTGGATGCAATCCTCGATGGGCGCCCGATCGACATCTACAATCATGGCGACATGTATCGCGACTTCACCTATGTCGATGATCTGGTGCGCGGCATTCGCCTGCTGATTGATGCGATCCCAGAGCGCCCGGAGGACGGGGTTGTGCCGGAGGGCGACAGCCTGTCGCCTGTCGCGCCCTACCGCGTGGTGAATATCGGCAACTCCGAAAAAGTGCGCCTGCTGGATTTCGTGGATGCGATCGAGGATTGCCTCGGGCAAAAGGCCATCCGCAACTACATGCCGATGCAGATGGGTGATGTTCCGGCCACCTGGGCCGATGCGCGCCTGTTGCAGACCCTGACGGGCTATCGTCCGGAAACCGATTTCCGGGATGGAATCACGCAATTCGTGGCGTGGTTCAGAGACTATTATGGAAAGTGATTCAGTGAGCAATATGGGAGAAACCATCGCCGTGATCGGCCTTGGCTATGTCGGCCTGCCACTGGCCGTCGAGTTCGGCAAGAAGCGCCCTGTGATCGGATTTGATATCA
Source organism: Paracoccaceae bacterium (assembly GCA_007695345.1). Lineage (GTDB taxonomy): Bacteria > Pseudomonadota > Alphaproteobacteria > Rhodobacterales > Rhodobacteraceae > Roseinatronobacter. The sequence continues at coordinate 7,311 of REDZ01000165.1, forward strand.
GCCCTGCGCGCATTGCCGAATTGCGTGCAGGCCGTGACGCGACACGCGAAGTCACCACTGACGAACTGGCAGAGGCCCAGCATCTGACCCTGACGGCCGAGGCCGCCGACCTGGCAGACGCTTCGATCTTTGTCGTGACCGTTCCCACCCCGATCGATGCGCATAAACGACCCGATCTGACGCCGCTGCTGAAAGCCTCAGAGACTGTGGGCCGTGCCCTGAAACGGGGCGATATCGTCATCTACGAATCCACCGTCTATCCCGGCGCGACCGAAGAGGATTGCGTGCCAGTGCTCGAACGCGTCTCGGGCCTGACCTTCAACGTCGATTTCTTCTGCGGCTACAGCCCTGAACGCATCAACCCCGGCGACAAGGCACACCGCCTGACCACGATCCGCAAGGTCACCTCGGGCTCTACCCCAGAGATCGCCGCGAAGATCGATGCGCTTTATGCTGACATCATCACAGCTGGCACCTACATGGCTGAATCGATCCGCGTGGCCGAGGCCGCAAAGGTGATCGAGAACACGCAGCGCGATCTGAACATAGCGCTGGTCAATGAGCTTGCGATCATCTTCAACCGCATGGGGATTGATAGCGACGCCGTGCTGAAAGCAGCCGGAACGAAGTGGAATTTCCTGCCCTTCCGCCCCGGTCTGGTCGGTGGACACTGTATCGGTGTGGACCCTTATTACCTGACCCACAAGGCCGAGTCGCTGGGCTATCATCCGCAGGTCATACTTGCCGGGCGGCGCATCAATGACGGGATGGGCGCCTATGTCGCCAGTCAGATGGTCAAGGCCATGCTCAAACGGCGCATCCATGTAGATGGTGCGCGCGTGCTGGTGCTGGGCCTGACCTTCAAGGAAAACTGCCCTGATCTGCGCAATACGCGCGTGGTCGATGTCGTGGCGGAATTGCGCGATTATGGCGTGCAGGTCGATGTGCATGATCCCTGGGTGGATCCGGCCGAGGCGCAGGCTGAACACGCGCTCGATCTGGTCACCGAGCTGACGCCGGGGCTCTATGACGGCATTATCCTGGCCGTCGCGCATGAGGCTTTCATCAGTATGGGCGCAAAGACGTTGCGCCGCTTTGGGCACGAGCGCCATGTGCTCTACGATCTCAAGCATATCCTGCCTGCCAGCGAAAGCGATCTGAGGCTGTGAGTATGGTCGCGCGATCATCGTGCCAAATGGTCATCGCTTGGTTCCGGGGCGGGTGGTGTCGCAATGGCGGCCAGTCTGTCCACTTTGGCCCACGCTTTCACAGGGCAAACATGCAACGGACGCTGCTCAATGTTTGATATCACTTCCCTGACGAAGGCATGGGAGCTTCTTGACGCCCGAGAACGGCGCAACGCGCTGAAAGTGCTTGCCATTGCGATGCTCTCGGCCTTCGCCTCGACGGCGATGGTCGGCGCGGTGATGCCCTTCCTGTCGGTGCTCTCGGACCCGTCGCGCATTCAGGACACCCCGGCACTCGCCTGGGCGTACGCGCGCTTCGGGTTTACCTCGTCCTACACCTTTCTCGTGGCGCTCGGGCTTGGCGCTCTTGCTGTGATCGTGGTGGCCATGGCGATCCAGGTGCTCAAGGTCTATGCCGTGGCGCGCTTCGCGATGATGCGCGTGCATTCGCTCAGTTTTCGGCTCATGGCGCGCTATCTGGGCCAGCCTTACGAATACTTCCTCGACCATCATTCGGGCGAGATGGGAACCCGCGTGCTGGCAGAGGCGCAAGAGGTCGTGAACCGGTTCCTCAAACCCATGACGGAACTCATCACCTCCTCGCTGACCGTTGTCGCGCTCGTGGGGTTCCTGCTCTGGGTCCAGCCTGCGGTTGCATTCACAGCATTTGCCCTCGTCGGCGGTGTCTATGGCGGCACCTACGCGCTCACCCGGATGAAGCTGCGTCGTCTCGGACAGCAACGTGTCGCCGCCAATTCCGAACGCTTCCGTCTTGCCACCGAAGCGCTTGGGGGCGTCAAGGATATCAAGCTCTTGGGACGCGAGCGCGCCTATGTCGATCGCTTTCGCGGCCCCTCGCACCGCATGGCGGATGTCCAGACCCGCGCACAGGTGCTGTCGCAGATCCCGAAATATGTCATCCAGGGGATCGTGTTTGGTGGCGTCGTTGTCCTCTGCCTTGTGTTGCTCGACCCCGCCACGTTCGGGGATGGGACCGCACTCGCCACAATCCTGCCCATCCTCGGTGTCTTCGCCTTCGCCGGCCAGCGCATGATGCCGGAGCTTGGCAAAGTCTACGAATCTGCCGCAAAGATCCAGTCGGGCAAGGCCGCCGTGGAGACTGTGCACGCGGACCTTGTCGGCGCCAGCGCCATCCTGCCCCGGCAGATGCCGCAGGCCATTGGCCTCAAACGCGCGCTGCAACTCGACCATGTCAGCTACCGCTACCCCAAGGCCGATCTCGCCGGTGTCAGCGACATCGCCCTGACCATCCGCGCGGGCGAAAAGATCGGCATCGTCGGCGGCACGGGGGCGGGCAAGACCACACTGGCCGATATCATCCTCGGCCTGCTGCGCCCGCAGGCGGGGGGGCTGGTCGTCGATGGCACACCCGTGACGGATGACACCCTGCGCGCCTGGCAGCAGACCGTGGGCTATGTCCCGCAGGAGATCTTTCTCACCGATGCCAGCGTGGCCGAAAACATCGCCCTCGGCATCGCGCCCGAAGATATCGACCAGGGTCGCCTGACGCGCGCCGCCCGGATTGCCAGCATCGACACGTTCATCCGCACCGAACTGCCCGACGGCTATGACACGACCGTGGGCGAGCGCGGCGTGCGCCTGTCGGGCGGGCAGCGGCAGCGGATCGGGATTGCCCGCGCGCTCTATCACGATGCCGACCTGATCGTGTTCGATGAGGCGACCTCGGCCCTCGACAACCTGACCGAGGCCGAGGTGATGGCCGCCATCGACGCGCTGCCCGGCGACAAGACCGTGGTGATGATCGCGCACCGGCTGAGCACCGTGAAGCGCTGCGACCGGATCGTGGTGATGGAGAAGGGGCGCATGGTCGGGTGCGACGGGTGGGATGCGTTGATGGACGCGAATGCGGCGTTTCAGCGGATTTCGCGGCTGAGTTTTGCAGGGTAGTGCAGGTCTAATGATCTATACCCTTCACTTTGAGTTGCTATATTAGTGCGCTAGGATTGACCTTATGAATGACGTAAAAATATACAAAATTACAAATAGGCATATTGATGAAGTCACCGACGTAATATACGTCGATCCTGTTTGCGGAAAAAAAATAGACGCGCAACGATACTATCAGCGCATGCGATCTGCCTTTTTATCGAGGGGTAAGATTTACACGCCCGGTGAGGTCGGGTGTGCACTCGCCCACTTGGAAGTGTGGAAAATGGTTGCTCGCAGTTCACAGCCGGGGTTGATTTTTGAGGATGATATACCTCTTACCTTAAAAAATATCGAATTGGCGGGTAGCAGGTGTATTGATTCAAATATGAACTTTATTCATTTAGGCATTCACCCC
>REDZ01000026.1 GCA_007695345.1 Paracoccaceae bacterium
TCAATCGCCCAGAACCCCGTCAGCGTGTCGATCTTGTCCGCCAGCGCCACGGCTACCGAGACAGGCGAGGACGGCACCGAATCCGACGGCCCCAGCGGCTGGTAATGCTCGACGCAGGCCCGCGCCACATCTTCGGGCAGACCGGCGGCCCGCGCGTAGTAGCTGCCCATCAGCCCCTGCAGTTCCGGGAACTCGCCCACCATTTCCGAGCGCAGATCGGCCTTGACCACGCGCGCCGCCTGCGCGGCCAGATCGGCATCCGCGCCTACCCGCGGCGCGATCTCGCGTGCAAGCGATGCGATGCGCTCCACCCGGTCAGCCTGCGATCCGAGCTTGTTGTGGAATGTCACATTTGCGAGGCCGGCGCCCATAGCCTCAAGCCCACCCTCGCGCACGACCCGCAGATCGTTTTCCCAGAAAAACATTGCATCCGAGAGCCTTGCAGCCAGAACCTTATGGTTCCCGGCCAGGATCGTGGCGCCGTCATCCACCGTCTCGCGGTTCGCGACTGTCACAAACCCGACAATCTGCCCGGATTTCGGGTCGCGCAGGGAAAAGAACTTCTGATGCTCTTTCATCGAGGTCTGCAGCACTTCGGGCGGCAGACCCAGAAAGCGCTCGTCGATCCGCCCCACCAGCACGACCGGCCATTCTACCAGCCCCGCCACCTCGGCCAACAGGCCCTTGTCCTCGACCAGTTCCAGCCCGGCGGCAAAGGCCATCTGCCCGGCCTCGTTCCAGATATGCGCCGCGCGTTCTTCTGGGTCCAGGATCACATGCGCGCGCTTCAGCCGGGCGGCGTAATCCTCGAACCCCGTCACGGAAAACGCATCAGGCGCCATGAACCGGTGCCCGCGGGTCACATCGCCCGCGGCAATCCCGTCCACCTCCAGCGGCACGATCTCGGCCCCGGCCTCATCCGTCAGGATGCACAGGATCGCATGCAGCGGACGCACCCAGCGCAGGCTGCCCGAGCCCCAGCGCATGGATTTGGGCCACGGAAAGCCGCGGATCACACCCTCCAGTGCCTCGGCCACGATTGCGGCGGCGGGCCGCCCGTCGCGCACCAGCGTCGCGACATAGACCTGGCCTTTCTTGTCGTCGCGCACCTCCAGATCGTCCATCCGCAGCCCGGTCGAGCGCAGGAACCCCTCAACCGCCTTTTCGGGCGCGCCAACCTTGGGACCCCGCCGTTCCTCGCGCGTGGTGGGTGAGTTCGCGGACAGGCCCTGCACCGCCAGTGTCAGCCGCCGGGGCGTGGCGAAAGCCTGCGCATGGGCATAGGTCAGCCCCCCCTCGACCAGCGCATCGGTCATCCGCGCCTTGAGCGCAGCGCAGGCCGATGCCTGCATCCGCGCGGGGATTTCCTCGGAGAACAGCTCGATCAGCAGGTCAGGCATGGGGCCTCAGTCTTCTGGAGGGGTGGGGCAGCCCGGCGGCACCGGGTCACCGTCAAAATGTGCCGTGCCGCAGGGGTTGATCTGTTGCCACGCATAGCCGCGCCCGTCCATCAGCACCACCACACGGTCGATCCCATAGGCCAGATGCGACACGCCCATCACGGCAGTGGCGCGCCCGTCGCCCAGCGCCTCGGTCAGCGCGCCGGCATCGAAACAGTCGAACCAGCCGGGCGCAACCAGCGGTGTGGGGTCCGGGTAGGGGGTGAATTGGGCAGGGTCAGCATCGATATCGAAACAGGCGCGGTAACGGATGGGTGAACTGGTCGAGTCGATGCCCTGAAAATTCCGGACCGGAAACTCCTGCGGGGCCGCAGCGGCCAGCGGCGTCAGCGGCACGCTGTCCTGTTCGGGCAACCGATCATAGAGCGCATAGACCTGCATATACCAGACCCCGGCGCCGGCCAGCACTGTCGATCCCAGCAACAGGATGACGAAGATCCGCCCCATCAGGCCAGCGCCCCGCCTGCTTCGGTCTGCACGAACGCATCCGCGCACAGCTTGGCCAGGGCGCGCACGCGCCCGATATAGGCCTGCCGCTCGGTCACCGAGATCACGCCGCGCGCATCCAGCAGGTTGAAGATGTGGCTGGCCTTGATGCACTGGTCATAGGCCGGGTGCGCCATGATATTGGGGCGGTTGCCAAAGCCCGGATCGGCGGTGTCAAAGCCCAGCAGGCGGGCGCATTCGACCTCGGCCTTGCGGAAATCCTCGAACAGTTTTTCGGTGTCGGCACCGTGGAAATTGTGGCGTGAATATTCCTGTTCGGTCTGGCGGAACACATCGCCATAGCTTAGTGGAATGCGCGCATCGGGGTGGTTGAAGGGCATGTCCATCACATGATCCACCCCCAGCACATACATTGCCAGACGTTCCAGCCCATAGGTCAGCTCGCCCGAGACGGGGTGGCAATCATGCCCGCCAACCTGTTGAAAATAGGTGAATTGCGACACTTCCATCCCGTCGCACCAGACCTCCCATCCCAGGCCCCAGGCGCCGAGGGTGGGGGATTCCCAGTCATCCTCGACAAAGCGGATGTCATGCAGGCTGTCATCGATGCCGATGGCGCGCAGGCTGCCCAGATACAGGTCCTGCAGATCCGGGGGCGAAGGTTTGATGATCACCTGATACTGGTAGTAGTGCTGCAGGCGGTTGGGGTTTTCGCCATAGCGCCCGTCGGTCGGGCGACGCGAGGGCTGGATATAGGCCGCCGCCCAGGCGCGGGTGCCCAGCGCGCGCAGCGTCGTGGCCGGGTGAAAGGTGCCTGCGCCCACTTCCATGTCATAGGGTTGCAGCACCGCACAGCCCTGTTCGGCCCAATAGCCCTGCATCCGCAACAGGATATCCTGAAAGCACTGTGGCTTTTGTGATCGGTTATCTGGACTTGCAGGCATTGTCGCCCCTTGTCATGCGTGCGGTTTTTCATAATGCTGCGCTTCCATAGGCAAGGCTTCTCCGGGGGTCAACGGGATAACCCCGATGCGCGATGTCGCGTCAGCCAACAGGGTCAGTTGAGAGGAATAGTGGTAATGCGGCATGTGTTCAGTCGGGCGGGGGCCATTGCGGTCGCGATATGGTGTGCGTTTGCACTGCCTGCCACCGCACAGCAGCGCTGGGTGCAGGTCGAGGCGCAGCGCGATCTGGAAACTGCGCTGGAACGGGCCGAAATCCTCGAAAACCGGCTGGGCACATTGCAGGGGTTTCAACTGCCAAGTGGCTGGTATGCGCTCAGCATCGGCCCCTATGAAACTGAGGCCGATGCCTTCAGCGTGCGGCGCCAATTGCGCGCCGAAGGGGCGATCCCGGCGGATGCATTCATCAGCACCGGGTCGGATTACGGCACCCAGGTCTTTCCGCTGTCCGGGGCTGCGGCTGCACCGATCGAGCCTGAGCCCGTTGAGGATGAGAGCTTGGCCGAGATGGACATCCCAGAGCCTGAGCCTGAGCCCGCACCCGAACCCGAAGAAACCCTGGCCCAGGCACAGGCCTCCGAGCGGCAACTGACCCGCGATGAACGCGCCGATTTGCAGACGGCGCTGCAGTGGTTCGGCTATTACAACCTGGCGATTGACGCAGCCATCGGCCCCGGTACACGCAGGTCCATGGCCGCATGGCAGGAAGATCAGGGGCATGAGGCCACGGGCGTTCTGACAACACGTCAGCGCGCCGAATTGCTGGACAGCTATGAGGGCGAACTTGCCGCGCTGGGGATGCAGACCATCGAGAATGAGGACGCGGGCATCCGCATCGACCTGCCCATGGCCATGGTGCAGTTCGACCGGAATGAAACCCCCTTCGCGCATTATACAGAGCGCGACGAGTCTGGCGTGCAGGTGCTGCTGATTTCCCAGGAAGGCACGCAATCCACGCTGTTCGGCCTGTATGAAATCATGCAGACGCTGGAAATCGTGCCCCTTGAGGGCGAGCGCGAACGGGCACAGAATTCGTTCCTTCTGACCGGGCAAAGCGACGATCTGCGGTCGCATACCGTCGCCCGGTATGGCAACGGGGCCGTCAAGGGCTGGACCCTGATCTGGACGCCGGATCGCGATGAACAGATGGAACGCGTCCTGCCGATGATGGAGGCCAGCTTTGCCACCCTCTCGGGCGCCTTGCCGTCCAGCGCGGGGCTGGCCAGCACGGTGTCGCGCAATGACCTGATGTCGGGGCTGGCGGTGCGCCGCCCCGATTTCTCGCGCTCGGGGTTCTACATCGACGCAACGGGGACAGTGCTGACCTCGGCCGCGGCAGTGGCCGAATGCGGGCGCGTCACGATTGACGAGGCCTATAACGCCCGCGTCGTCGCCCGCGATGCGGCGCTGGGGATTGCCGTGCTGGAGCCGGAAACCCCGCTGGTGCCGCTGGCCTTTGCGCAGTTCAATGACCGCGATGCGCCCATCGGGGCAGAGATCACGATTTCCGGTTTCTCCTATTCCGACGTGATGTTGCAGCCGGTGCTGACCTTTGGTCAGGTCGAGGATGTGCGCGGCCTGTCAGGCGAAGAGGGCGTGTTGCGCCTGAACGCCGATATCCGCGAGGGCGATCTGGGTGGCCCGGTTTTCGGGCCGAACGGGGCAGTGATCGGGCTGCTGACCGGGCAGCCGCAGAATAGTGGGCGGCAATTGCCCGAAGGGGTGAATTTCGCGGTCGATTCGCGCGCGATCCTCGACTTTCTGAACGGGGCGAATGTGTCGGGCGCCACCCTGCGCGAAGATGTTATCGTGCCCGCAACCACATTGACCCGCGTGGCGCCGGACCTGACTGTGCTGGTGTCGTGCTGGAACTGAAGGCTGGCCGCGCCAGCCATGCATTCAGTCGCGCGCGAAATGGCGGGTGAAATTGACCAGAATCCGGCCTGACAGGTCAGTCTGTACATCGGCGCAGCGGGCGATCAGGCCCTCTGCCTCATCGGGGTGGAAATACCCCTTGTCGCGATAGACGCGGATGCGCAGCGCGAAGCTGTCGCCATCGGCTTCGGGGTGGAACTGGGTGGCATAGACCCGGTCACCATAGCGTAGCATCTGTATGGGGCAGCGCGCCCCTTCCAGCAGATGCGTGGCGCCCTGCGGCAGGGCATCCAGCGCCTCTTTATGGCCGACAAGCGCGGTGATCTGTTCGGGCAGCCCTGCCAGCAGCGGATCATCAGCACTTTCAGGGCGGCGGGTGCAGGTTATGGGGCCAATCGCCTCGCCATGAAACTGCTTGGACACGGGCGCGCCGAGGTGGCGGCCCAGAATGCCGATCCCGTAGCAGCAACCCAGAAAGGGGGTGTCGCTTTCAACGAGACGCGGCATCAGGCGCAGCACCTGATCCTCGATCCGGGCCTCCGTGGGGGTCTTGATCTCTGGCGGGTCGCTCACGCAGCCCGGCCCGCCCCCCACGATCACGCCGGAATAGGCCGACAGGTCCAGGTCGTCTGGCAGGCTGACCTGATCCAGCCGCACGCGTTCTGCCTGAGTGTCATGCAACTCCGCGCGGCGCAGGATGGCATGGTATTCCTCATCCGCGGCCTCGGTTTCGGGGCGCAGTTGCAGGATCAGGAATGGTTTCATCGGCAGGCCCCCGGCAGATCATCCGCCCAGTTACGCACGCCCTGCCCCGCGTGCAAGCCATGACTGCCGGATCAGTCACGCCAGAAACGGGGCAGGACCAGCACCAGCACCGTCAAAATCTCCAACCGGCCCAGATACATGCCCAGGATCATCAGCCATTTCACTGTTGTCGGGAACCCGTCCACAGCCCCGCTTTCGCCCACCTCGGGGCCAAAGACCGGGCCGACATTGCAGATCGCGGTCCAGGCGGCGGTGATCGCTGTGCGCATTTCCAGCCCGGCAAGTGACAGGGCCAGCGCCAGTGCCATGAAACTGGCGACAAACAGCGTAAACATCACGATGACAGAAGAAATCACGTCATCTTCCAGCCGCTTGCCGCCCAGTTGCAGTTGCGTGATCTGATTGGGGCGACGCAGGCGCTGCATCTGGCCGCGGATAGCCTCGAACAAGACCAGGTAGCGGAATATCTTGAGCGAACACCCGGTCGAGGCCGTACACGCCCCGATGAACCCCACCAGCACCACGACAAGCAGCGGAAAGTCCCCCCAGGCGGACACATCCTCGCTGCCATAGCCCGTGCCGGTGAACAGCGTGACCACGTTGAACAATGTGCCGCGCAGGATATCGTGCAGCGCCGCCTCGCTGGTGGCCATGCGATAGAGGATGACAGCGAGAACGGCATAAGCGATCCAGCGCAGAAAGGCGCGCACCTGCACATCGCGCAGAACCGCCTGCCAGGACCCGCCCAGAAGCTGGATAAAGCGGATGAAGGGCAGCCCCGCCAGCACCATGAACAACACAGAGACATATTCCAGCGGCCCGACAAACGCAGCAAAGGATTGATCCGTCGTGGAAAATCCGCCGGTTGCAATGGTCGTCATCGCATGGTTGAGCGCGTCGAAACCGCCCATGCCAAAGGCCATATAGGCCATCGTGGCCGCCAGCGTCAGGCCGATATAGACCTGCAGCAACCCAGACGAGATGTCATAGACCCGCGGCAGCACCTTGCCCATCGTATCAAACGCCTCGGACTGGAAATGCTGCATGCCGCCCACGCGCAGCGCGGGCAGGAACACCAGCGCGACAATCACGATCCCGAGGCCCCCCAGCCATTGCAGCATGGACCGCCACAAAAGCACCCCGCGCGGCAGATCATCCAGGCCGGTAAAGACTGTGGTGCCTGTGGTGGTCATGCCGGACATGGCCTCGAAATAGGCATGGGTGATACCTGCTTGCGGCGCGCCCAGCATGAAGGGCAGCGCGCCCAGCGCGGGCAGCACGGCCCACAGGCTGGCCGTCAGCAGAAAGGATTGCCGTCGCGTCAGCCCCTCTGAAATTGCATCGCGGGTCGATGCCGCCGCAACCCCGCTGATCAGGCAGATCAGGAAACTGGCGTGGGCAAAGGCCGTCCAGTTGCCATTGCCCGCGCGCCAGTCCACAACCATGGGTCCCAGCATGAGCACGCCCATGGCCAGACCCAACAGACCGATCAGGTGAAAGACGGGGCGCACGTCAAGCATGGATCGCAGCCTTTGCCCGACGCAACCGGCCTGTCAAGACGCAAGACGCGTGAGCGTGCAATCCGGCATCAGACGCGCCACATCCTCGGCCCGGCAGAGCGCCGAGCCCTCGGTGATCACGGCAGCAGCAGCGGCAGCCGTGCCAGTGCACAGCGCGTCCTCTGCAGCCTGGCCCTGTGCCAGTGCCAGCACGAAAGCGCCCGCGAAACTGTCGCCCGCGCCCACCTTGCTGGCCACCTGCACCTGAGGGGGTTTGCAGGACCAGATGCCATCGCCCGTGGCCATCACCGACCCCTCGGCCCCGCGCGCAATGCAGATCATTGCGGCCACACCGCGCGCCAGCAGATCCTGCGCAAGCTGCGCGATATCCTCGATCGCGGGCGCCGCCCCGCCCAGCATCCGCGCGATTTCCGACTGGTCCAGCCGCAGCATCAGCGGGCGGGTCACGGGCCGGGTAAGCAGCTTGTCGAGCGGCGGGCCGGATGTGTCGATGACCAGCCGGTCCGGCCCCAGACGCGCGCCCAGATCCTGCGCGAAACTGTCCGGCAGACCGGGCGGCTGGCTGCCCGACAGCACGACAAACCCCTGCTGCGCCTGCGCGCAGATATCGTCCAGCGCTGCCCGCCCCAGCCCCTTCGACCAGTCCGGCCCGGGCAGTTGCAGACGGAATTGCTGGCCCTCTGCCTCCGTGACGGCCCATGTCGCGCGCGTTTCGCCCGCGATGTCGAACAGATGCAGCGTCAGCCCCTGCGCGCGCATCAGTTCACCATGCTGCGCCCCGCTGGCCCCTGCCAGTGCGACCCAGGCCGTCGCCTGCCCGCCCAGCGCATGGATCGCGCGGGCCACATTCACCCCGCCGCCGCCCGGTTCGGTCACCGGGTCGCGCAGGCGTAGCTTGATATTGGGCACCATGGCATCCACCCGCGCGGACAGGTCCAGCGCGGGGTTCAGCGTCACAGTCAGAATGGGGAGTTGCGCGTCAGTCATGGCGCCAGCCTAACGCATTGGCGCAGGCGCTGGAACCGCCCCTGCGCCGTGACATGCAGATCAACCGACGTGGAACAGGCTGGCAAACAGCCGGGGGTCAAGGCTTTTGGCCTCCAGGCTCGGGCCGCGTGTCAGGACGCTGACAGCATCATGGCTGTGCAGGCTTTCCTGATGGCTGGCCACCACCCGGAAATCGCCGATGCGGCTGTCCTGATCGAACTGCGCGCAGAAGCTGCGGGCCGCATCCTCGACAAAGATCGGATTGGCGGCGTTCAACTCGGCAAAGGCCTGTTCATCCTCGCGCTTGACCATCACCTGCGTCTCTGTCGGGACAGCGGCGCGGCACAGCTCGATCAGGTCCTCGAACCACAGCCTTTCACCCTCAAGCACCTCGACCGAGATGCGCGCGACCGATCGCTGCGAATGCGGCGTGGCCAGTTGCCCGCGTGTCGCCCGCGCATGCTCGCTCAGTTCCAGCGAGCAGGGGCAGGTCGAGGAATAGACGTAGTCCAGATGCAGGAAGGTCTGTCGCACCCCGCCCTGATCGACCAGTTCCAGCGCGAGATCGTAGTACTGATAGCCAAACAGGCCAGAGCGCAGCGACTCCACCCGCACCGGAAAGCTGAAGCGCATCAGGATGCGGGCGTCAAAGCTTTCAAGGTCGCTTTTGTAATCATCCAGCGCGGCACGCACCACGTCCACGCTGAAGGTCCGCTCGGCATGCGCATAAAAGCTGCGCATGATCCGGCTCATGTTGATACCCTTCTTCTCGGCCTCCAGGCTCACCGTGCCCGTGACCGAGGTTTCCAGCGTCAGATCGCCGTTGTCGCGGGTGCGATACCGGATCGGCAGGCGGAAGTTCGAGATACCGACATGCTGGATCGGTGCCTTTGCCCCGACGATCAGGCTGGAGGGGCCATTCTGCAGATCGGGCAAGCCCGCCTTGTAATCCGCATGGGCGTCAAAATCCTGCGGATAATCGCGGCTGAGCACCGGATAGCCCGCAGCAGGCAGAAGACTGGTCACGCCAGCCTCGACCTGCGCGCGCTCGGCCTCGGGCGCGTGATCGGCAAACCGGCGCAGGATATCAAGGGCTGCTTCTGCCTCTTCGCGGCTGGGTGTCGTTTCCAGGCTGGGGACGTGCAAATTCATCGTGGGATTTCCTTCCTGTCTGCCCTTGGGGAAATAGGCAGCGGTTTTTGCTTTTCCACAAATTATGCGCAGGTCGCGCCGCTCAGACCCTATCGAGCCCCCGGCGCAGATCGGCGATCAGGTCGTCGGTATCTTCCAGCCCCACCGACAGCCGGATCAGCCCCGGTGTGATCCCGAGAGCGGCTTTCAGCTCATCGGGCAGTCGTTGATGGGTGGTGGTGGCAGGATGGGTTGCGATACTGCGCGCATCCCCCAGATTATTCGAGATAACCGCGATTTCCAGTGCATCGAGACAGCGGAATGCCGCCTCCTTGCCGCCTTTGAGGTCAAGCGAGAGCACTGTCCCGAACCCGTCCATCTGAGCCGCCGCAATCGCGTGTTGCGGGTGGCTTTTCAACCCTGGATAAAGCACCCGCGCCAGCTTGGGATGCCCCTCCAGCGCCTCGGCAATCGCCTGGGCAGATGCGGCTTGTGCGCGCACCCTCAGATCAAGCGTGGTCAGCCCGTTCAGCATGATCCAGGCGTTGAAGGGCGACAGCGCCCCGCCCGTATGCTTCATATAGGGCTCGACCGTCCTGCGGATGAACTCTCGACTGCCGCAGATCACGCCACCCAGCGCGCGGCCCTGCCCGTCGATATGCTTGGTCGCCGAATAGATCACCACATCCGCGCCCAGTTCTACCGCGCGGCTGAAGGCCGGAGTCGCAAAGACATTGTCCACCACAACAGTCGCGCCCACGGCATGCGCGCGCCGTGCGACATCTGCCAGATCGATCACATCAAGCGTGGGGTTCGACACTGTCTCCAGAAACACCGCCTTGGTGTCGGGGCGCAAGGCGGCCTGCCAGGCATCGCCATCCGTGCCATCGACGAAACTGACCTCGACCCCGTAGCGGGTCAGCACCTCTTCCAGCACATAGAGGCACGAACCGAACAGCGCCCGGCTGGACACGACATGGTCGCCCGCACGCAACATCGCCATCAGCGCGCCCGATACTGCCGCCATGCCGGATGCGGTGGCAAAAGCATCTTCTGTCCCCTCGATCGCGGCGATGCGCTCTTCAAACGCGGCGACCGTGGGATTGCCATAGCGGGCATAGATGAACTCATCCGGACCAGCCTCGAGAAACCGCGCCTCTGCCGTGCTTGCGTCAGGATACACAAAGCCCTGCGTCAGATAGATGGCCTCGGCCACCTCCCCATACTGGCTGCGCCTTGCGCCCTGATGCACCAGCTTTGTGCGCCTGCCCCAGTCCTTCGCCATGCCGCATCCCTTCGGCCAAAACAAAACCCCGGACCCATAAACAGGCCGGGGGTGTGTCCCTGACCTCTTTAGCGGTGTGTTTAGCGTGGCCCGCAATCCGGTAACAAAGCGCCACGGGCCCTTGGGGCCACCGTCATAGCTGCTAGGGGCTTTTCGATGTCCGGTCAAGGCCCGAGCGGGATCGCGCGGCCCCTCGCGGGGCGTGCAAGGGTGGGTGGGTGGGCGCGCCCCGCGCGGGGCCGCGCGGTCCCGCGCTTTGCCACATTATCCAGCGCGCCCAGCCG
>REDZ01000022.1 GCA_007695345.1 Paracoccaceae bacterium
GGTCGAAATAATCCTCCAGCGCGCCCTTGCCGCGCGAGGTGACAAAGATGAATTCCGTGATCCCGGCGGCGCGCGCCTCGTCAATCGCGTATTGCACCAGCGGGCGGTCCACCAGGGTCATGATTTCCTTGGGGACGGATTTCGTGGCGGGCAGAAAGCGGGTGCCCATGCCTGCAACGGGAAAAACGGCCTTTGTAACCTTGCGCTTCATGACGTGCTCCGATCCTCTGCATTGTCCGCTCTATCGACACTGTCTTAATGACAGGTGAAAACAGGCAGCTTCACGGCCCGAACCGTTTCAGAAGATGGCCATTTCATGATTTCCTGGCCGCAGCGTCGCGCGCCAAGGCTATCCAGCTACCAGCGCGACATCCGGGTGGCGTGCGATGAAGAACGGATTGGCATAGCCGGGTTTGCCATAGCGCAGCGGGGCATGCGTGTCGAAATCCAGCACTTCGCCCCCGGCCGCAGCCAGTACGGCATGGCCTGCCGCCGTGTCCCATTCCATCGTCCGGCCCAGTCGCGGATACAGATCGGCCTCGCCCGCCGCGAGCAGGCAGAATTTCAGTGACGAGCCCGCGCTGCGCATGTCGGCCACAGTGTAGCGCCCGATATAGGCATCAGTCGCGGCATCGCGATGCGATTTCGAGGCCACGACGATCAGCGCTCCCGCATCCGGACTGCGCATCCGCAGCGGCACTGTTGCACCTGTTGCATCAGGGTCAAACGGCGCCTTCTCCTCGACCGCGCCGCCCTCGGCCAGTGTCTGAAACATCCGCCCCTTCGCCGGGGCATACACGACGCCCTGCACCGGGACCCCGTCTTCGACCAGCGCGATATTGACGGTGAAATCCCCGCGCCGCTTGATGAATTCCTTGGTCCCGTCAAGCGGATCGACAATGAAGAACCGGCGCGCCTGCAGATCATGGCTGGCGGCCTGTTCTTCGGTCACCAGGGCGATCTCGGGAAAGGCCGCGCGCAACCCGGCCGAGATGATGCGGTCTGCTGCCTCATCCGCCTCTGTGACGGGGCTTGCATCCGATTTCGCGCGCACATCCATATCCGGGCGCGCATAGATCTCCATGATTGCCGCGCCTGCCTCGATCGCCAGTCGCCGCATGGTGTCCTGCAGTGTCGCCATGTCACCCCCTCGCGCGCATCGGGCCGGATTCATTGCGCCTTTAGCATTTTCGCCCTATTCTGACGCGGCTATACCATCTGCGCCCGCGCGACAAGCCACACAGGCGAAAGGCCCCGAATGCTGTCCCCGATCCGCCCCCGTTCGATCTGGATACAGGCGCTTACCACGCTGGAACTGATCTTTCATCAGGCCGTGCGCAACATTCGCAAGACCCATGGCAATGCGCTGATCGGGCTGATGCTGAACATCGCGCAGACCATCATGCTTGTGGCCGTGTTCATGCTGATCTTCGTCTTTGCGGGGATGCGGGCCGCCGCGATCCGGGGCGACACGCTGATCTACCTGATGAGCGGGGTGTTCCTGTTCATGGCCCATGTCAAGGTCATCAGCACAGTGGCCGGGGCCGAGGGGCCGACCTCTTCGATGATGAAACACCAGCCCATGAACACGATTGTCGCCATCGGTGGCGCGGCGCTGGGCGAATTGTATATCCAGGTGCTGACCGTCTTCGTGATCCTGTTCTTCTACCATGTGCTCTGGACCCCGGTCGAGATTTATCAGCCGGTCGCGGCCTTTTCGATGCTGCTTGCCGTGTGGTTCTCGGGGCTGGCCATCGGGGTGGTGCTTTATGCAATCAAGCCATGGGCGCCGGGGATCAGCCGCTTGCTGACGCTGCTGATCACGCGCCTGAACATGGTCGCGTCGGGCAAGTTCTTCCTCGCCAATTCGCTGCCAGACGCATATCTGCACTATTTCATGTGGAACCCGCTGTTTCAGGCCATCGATCAGGCGCGCGGGTTTGCCTTCATCAACTACAACCCGATGCATACCTGGGCGCTGTATCCGGTCGTTTTCGGGCTGGTGGCTCTGCTGCTGGGGATGCTGGGCGAGTTCATGACACGGCGCATGGTGTCGCTCAGTTGGTCCGCCAGACAGTGACGGTGTCCTGCCCGGTCCGGGGACGGCAGATGCGGGCGTTCAGACCTGTGCGATCTCGGACAGGACCGCCTGCGCGGCAGCACGCGGGTCGGACGCCTGCCAGATGGGGCGACCGATGACAATATGGTCCGCCCCGTCCGCCAGTGCCGCCGCAGGTGTGGCGATGCGCTTCTGATCGCCCGGCGCCGCGCCCGCGGGGCGCACACCCGGTGTCACGATCAGCTTGCCTGCCGCCAGCGGCATGGCGCGAATAGCTTGCGCCTCCTGCGGGCTGGCGATCACGCCATCGGCCCCGGCCTCGAACGCGCGTGCGGCCCGCTCCAGCGTGATCTCGGCCAGATCGCCCGCGCGGATCATTCCGTCATCCAGATCACTGCGATCCAGCGATGTCAGCACCGTCACGGCGAGGATCTTCAGGTTCGACCCCGCCGCCCCTTCGCGCGCGGCACGCACCACATGCGGATCGCCCTGCACTGTCAGGAAATCCAGATCATACCCCGCGATCCCGCGCACGGCCGCCTCGACAGTGGCGCCGATGTCGAAAAATTTCATGTCCAGAAAGATGCGCTTGCCATGTTCCTGCTTCAGTTCATTGGCCAGCGCCAGCCCGCCACCCGTCAACATCCCCAGACCGATCTTGTAGAAAGACACGTCCGGCCCAAGCGCGCGCGCCAGTTCCAGCCCGGCCAGCGCATTGGGCACATCAAGTGCCACGATCAGACGGTCATCACAAGCAGACATGCAGGCAGGCTCCATAAGTCAAGGTATCACAAGGCCCGTCCGCCTGCCTTTGCCCGGCGCGCGGGTGGGTGGGTGGGGCGTGACGGGCAAAGGCAGGCGGACGGGCCGGGAAGAGATCGGCTCAATTGAAGAACTCGCGGAACAGGTTGCTGACCAGCATCGTGAGCAGGGTCTGATCGATATAGCCCGTCGGGCGCAGGTCAAAGCGCTCCTGCGCGCCGCGGATCGCGACGCGGGTCTGCGCATCGAACACACCATCGACCTGGCCGGGATCAAGCCCCAGCCGCGCCAGCCGCTGCTCGATCAAGAGCCGCGTGGGCTGGCTGAGCCCCAGTGCGGCCTCGGCAGCGCGGGCGCGCTCGACATCCGGGTCAACCGGAACCGGCAAGGGGTCGGGCGCAGGTTCCGGCTCGGGCCTCGGGCGCCGTTCTTCCAGGCGCGCGCGGGCCAGTTCGGCAAACTCGCCCTCGGGCCAGTCGCTCAGATAGCGCTCATAGGCTGCGACCGTATCGACCCGCCGCGCCAGCCGCCACGCATCCAGGTCGCGGTCGCGCGCGGCCTCGCGCGCTTCTGCATCGATCCGGTCCAGCCGTTCGCGCGCAAGCCCTGCAAAGATGCCATCGGGATAGCGGTCCAGATAGCTGCGCAGTCCCGGAGCATCGCCCTCGGCCCCTGTCATGGCCCAGAACTCGCGATCCGCGCGTTCTTCGCGCTCGCGCGCGGCGCGCTCCTCGGCCTCGACCTCGGCAGCGCGGTCCGCGGCCTGTGCGGCCAGTGCGAAAATCTGATCTCGGGTCAGATAGCGTGTCGGATCGCGGCCCGTTGCCTCTTGCCAGTCAGCGATCGAACCGCGCGTGCCGGGGCCGAAGATCCCGTCGATACCGCGCGTATCATAGCCCAGAACGGACAGGTCGCGCTGGATCGCGCGGCGCTCGTCATCCGTCAGGAAAAGCTCGGCCTCGATCCGGTCGGGCGCGGTGCGAATCCGCTCCAGCGCCGCTTGCGCTTCCTCGGTGTGGGCTCCTTCGGGATAGGCCTCCAGATACTCCAGATAGGCCGCTTCGCTGTCGGTTTCGCGCGCGACCGCAAAGGCACGCTGATCGGCGCGCGCAAGCGGCGCGAAATCCTCGGGCAGAAAGGCCGTATCAAGTGCGGGCATCCCTTCGACGCTCAGGCTGGAATGCTGCTCCAGCACCTGCGACAGCGCGGTTCCGGGCTGCATCAGCGTCTCCAGCCCGCGCGCGATCTCAGCAGGCGGTCCCTTGACCACCCCGACCCCATCGGGCAGCGCCCAGTCCTGTGGCAGGCCCGCGCGCATCCCCAACCCGAATTCACGCGCCGCCACCCGCTCCCCCAGCCAGACCAGTGCCGGGCCCTCTGCCTCGGACGCGATGGCAAAGACCGTGTCCAGCCGCAGTCCCTGCCCATCAGCGAGTGCGAGCGTGGGGCGGTCGCCCTCTGGTCCCAGCAGCCAGCCTGCATGGGGGGCGTGCGCGAAACTGCCCGACAGCACGACGATCACGCGGTCAGGCGTTTCGGCGCGGATCTCGGAATGGGCGCTGGCCAGATGGGCGCGCATTTCATCGACCCCGGGATTGACGCCATGGATCACGTCAAAGCCCAGGTTGTCGAGCGTCGCCGCCGTCTGTTCCGACGCCGCGTCATCACCCAGGACCAGTGCGACCCCTGCGGCCTGCACCTGCGCTGCCCCCAGAAGGCACATCGCCACTACGACAACCGCGCGCATCTTCCCGCCCTCCGTGCCTGATCTGTCCCCTCGGGTCAGGCCAAGACTAGTCAGGCGCGGCGCTGCGCACAATCCCTGAATATGCCGGCGTTGTTTGTTCCGGCCGCGAATGCGCCAGCCCCTCAAGTCGGACGGGGCCGCGGCACGCGCTGCAATGATTCCTGTTTACACTGGCCAAGGTTTTCGCGACGATGCGCCTTCCGGCGAGGACGACAGGAGCACGATGCGCAAATTTCTGGTCATTCTTGATGACAGCCGCGAATGTCTGAACGCCATGCGCTTTGCCGCGCTGCGCGCGGCGCATACGGGCGGGCAGGTGCAGATCCTGTCGATCATCGCACCCGAGGAGTTTGCAGGCTGGATCGGGGTCGCCGATGTCATGCGGGCCGAGGCGCGCGAGCGGATCGAGGCGCATTTCGAGGTCTTTGCCAAATGGATGCGCGACCGGCAGGGGATCGATCCGGAACTCGTGATCCGCGAAGGTGAACCGGTCGAACAGATACTGGCCCAGATCGCCGATGATCCCGAGATCGGCATTCTGGTGCTGGGCGCAGGCACCGAAGGCACAAGCCCCGGCCCGCTGGTCACGCAATTGTCGCGCAATTCCGGCAGCCTGCCCATCCCCATCACCATCGTGCCCGGGGAATTGCCCCGCGACCGGCTGGAAGCGATCTCGAAAGGGTAGCGCTGCGCGTCACCTGTCGTCGGGCGCGGACGCATAGGGAAAAAGCGCCCGCTCGGGGACCCCTCCCACCCGCCCGTGCCCCGCTCGCGGGCGCTTGCCCCCTGCGGGGGCCGGGGCAACCGGGCAGGGCCTGTGCGGCGCGTTCAGATCCGTTCAAGCGACAGCGCGATCCCTTGTCCGCCCCCGATGCACATGGTCACCAGCGCGCGTTTTCCGCCGGTCCGGGCAAGTTCATAGAGCGCCTTGATCGCGATGATCGCCCCCGTCGCGCCGACAGGGTGGCCCAGTGCGATGGCCCCGCCATTGGGGTTGACCCGCGCCGGATCAAGCCCCAGCGCCGCGCTGACCGCGAGCGCCTGCGCGGCAAAGGCCTCATTCGATTCGATCACGTCGAAATCACCCGCGCTCAGCCCTGTGCGCGCCATCAACGCCTCGACCGCCGGGACCGGGCCGATCCCCATCACCTCGGGGCGCACCCCCGCATGGGCATAGCCGGTGATCCGCGCCAGCGGGCGCAGCCCGGCGCGTTCCGCGGCCTCGGCGCGTGCCAGCACCAGCGCCCCCGCCCCGTCATTCAGGCCGCTGGCATTGCCTGCCGTCACACTCCCGCCCTTCTGAAAGGCCGGGCGCAGGCCGGACAGGGCCTCGAACGTCGTGAGCTTGGGATGTTCATCGACCTCGAACACGATCTCGCCCTTGCGAGTGCGGACCGGCACGGGCACGATCTGATCGACAAAGCGCCCCTCCTCGATCGCGCGCGCGGCGCGGGTCTGGCTTTCGACGGCAAAGGCATCCTGCATCTCGCGGCTGACGCCATGCTCGCGCGCGACATTCTCCGCTGTCACGCCCATATGGCCCGTGCCGAAGGGACAGGTCAGCGCGCCCAGCATCATGTCAACCACGCCGGTATCACCCATCTTCTGCCCGAACCGCGCGGCAGGCAGCGCATAGGGCGCGCGGCTCATGCTCTCGGCGCCGCCCACAAGCGCGAAATCGGCATCCCCCAGGGCCAGCGCCTGCATGCCCGAGACGATGGCCTGCACGCCCGACCCGCAGAGCCGGTTGACATTCATCGCCGGCACACTGTCGGGCACCCCGGCCCCCATGGCCGCACGGCGCGAGAGATACATGTCCGCAGGTTCCGTCGCGATGACAGTGCCGAAGACAGCGGTGCCGATCTGATCGGGGGCGATCCCGGCGCGGGCCATCGCCTCGGCCGCAGCGATGCGTGCAAGCTCGATGGGCGGCATCTGCGCCAGCGCGCCGCCGAAACTGCCGATGGCGGTGCGCGCCCCGCCGAGAATAACAATATCCTCCATGATAGCCCCCTCCGAATCTGCTGTGGATCGCAGTCTATGATGGATGGGCGAGGCGATCCAGCACGACGCGGCGTTCCGGTGGGCATGTCAGGCAGGTAGAGGGTTAGCGGGTCCGAGCCCTGAGCGGACTGTCGTTAAATCTGATCGCTCTCCAACATGACTCGCACCTTCGGCCAGCGGGTCCGCCAATTCTTGCCCGCAACGCGCGAATGAAACGCCGCAATCTTATGCGGTGCAGCGGAAGTGGGCCGCAGGATCAGCCTCTCAAGGTCGGAAAGGCCAAACGGCGCGATGAAGATACATTCGCTGCCCGAACGCATGGCCGCTACAGCTGTCGCTGTTTCAGGCCAGAAGCGCATGGCGTCTTCTACAGACACATAAGGCGCGTCCTTATTGCGAATATGCATTCTGGCCTGGTTTTTGACCGACCACTTAAGGTCTGGGGCGCTGTCGCGGAGGGTCGCTTCGATTTCGGCGTCATATGCTGCATCAGTGATGGACTGGTCGAAGAACAGGACATCTATGTCTTCTTGGCGGCAATCACGGGCGCCTTCGTGGCAATGATCCCAGACAAGGTTGCGCACAAAACCAGCACCAATGCACCCTTGCGGCAGGCTGAGAGCTTCCACCAGTCCCATGGCGTGCCAGCGCAACGGATCATGCATCAACAGGTCAGAGACCGGGTATCTATCCGAGGCTGACATCTGCAGATCGTGGCGTAGGCGCCGCTGTTGTTCAATGGCAGGTCCGTCCGCATCGCTGAACCTCGCTCCAAGCGCCCCCTACCCGCGTTTGCGCTTGAGTTTCTTGCGTCCCTTGGTGCTGGCAATCCGCGCCCGCCCTGCCGCACGACGCGGGCCGCCCTTGCGGCGCGTGCCACTGCCGCGGCGGGGGGCTTCGCCCTCGACCTCCAGCAATTCCAGCGCGATGCCGCCCGTGACCGGCTCTGCCTCGGCCAGTTTCACGCGCACCCGCTGGCCCAGACCGATGCGAAAGCCCGTGCGCTCGCCCACCAGAAGCTGCGCGTCGGGGTCGTGACGGAAATATTCATCCCCGATGGCGCGGATCGGGACCAGTCCATCGGCACCCGTCTCATCGAGTTTCACAAACACACCAAAGCGCGCCACCCCGGACACCCGGCCTGCGAACTCGGCGCCCACGCGATCGGCCAGATAGGCCGCCAAGTAGCGGTCTGCCGTGTCACGCTCGGCCGCCATGGAGCGGCGCTCGGCCTCGGATATCGCCTTGGCGGTTTCTTCCAGATGCTCGATATCCCAGGCGCTCAGACCGTCCGCGCCCCAGCGATGCGCCGATGTCAGCGCGCGATGAACGATCAGATCGGCATAGCGCCGGATGGGCGAGGTGAAATGTGCGTATTCGCGCAAGGAAAGCCCGAAATGGCCGAAATTCTGCGGCGCATAATAGGCCTGCGTCATCGACCGCAAGGTGGCCATGTTGATCAGCTCGTCAAATTCGGTCCCTTCGGCCTGCGCGAGCAACTGGTTGAAATGCCGTGTCTGCAGCACCTGCCCCTTGGCCAGATTGAAGCCCGATTCGCGCGCCAGTTCACGCAGTGCGTCCAGTTTTTCGGGGCTGGGTTCCTCATGCACACGATAGAGCAGCGCCGACCCCTTTTCGCGCAATGTCTCGGCGGCGGCGACATTGGCCAGCACCATGCATTCCTCGACCAGCTTATGCGCGTCAAAGCGCTCCTTGAACGCGACCGAGGTCACGCGCCCCTCATCCGAGAGCACGATCTGGCGCTCTGGCAGGTCCAGATCCAGCGGCTGCCGACGGTTGCGCGCGGATTTCAGCGCCCGATAGACCGCAAACAGCGCGGCGATCCCGGATGCCAGCGGCTCGGTCAGATCGTCAAACTGCCCCTCATCAGCGGCCTGCGCCTGTTCATAGGTCAGCGAGGCGCGCGAGCGGATCACCGCGCGGTGGAAATCATGCGCGCGCTTGGTGCCATCCGCGCTGATGATCATGCGCAGCGCGATGCAGGGGCGATCCACGCCCTCATGCAGCGAACACAGATCGCCCGACAGGATATCGGGCAGCATGGGCACCACGCGGTCGGGGAAATAGGTGGAATTGCCGCGACGCCGCGCCTCTCGGTCGAGTTCCGAGCCAGAGGTGACATAGGCCGCGACATCGGCAATCGCGACCCACAGGATATGGCCGCCGGGGTTTTCGGGGTCCGGGTCTGGGGCCGCGAACAGCGCATCGTCGTGATCACGCGCGTCCCAGGGGTCAATCGTGGCAAAGGCCAGATCGCGCAGGTCGCGCCGCCCCTCGACAGGCAAGGACGTGGCGCGATCCGCCTCGGCCAGCACCTCATCGGGGAATTCGTCGCGGATGCCATGTTCATGAATCGCGATCAGTGATACTGCCTTAGGGGCCGTGGGATCGCCCAGCCGTTCGACCACATTGGCGCGCGCGGGGCCAAAGCGGCCCTTGGCGACGGGTTCGGCATGGACCAGTTCACCATCCTGCGCGCCGCCCGTGTCGCTGACCTGCCAGAACCGGTCCGCGCCCTTCTCAATGGGCACGATCCGCCCGCCCTGCGCCTCGCGCCGGAAAATGCCCAGGATACGGCGCGGGCCAGAGCCCAGCTTGCGGATGATCTGGCCCAGATAGTCCTGATCGGGGCCGCGCGCCGGGGTCAGTTTCGCCAGCACGCGGTCACCTTCGCCCAGTGCCGGATCGCCCGCGCGTGGCGGCAGGTAGATGCGCGGGGGCGCGCCATCACCGCGCCATTCGACGGGCCGGGCAAAGATGTCGCCCTCGGCATCCGGTTCCAGCACATCCAGCACTGTCACGGGCGGCAATGTGCCGGGCGCGCGGGCGCGGCGCCGGGTATAGCTGCCCTCGGCCTCCAGCTCGCGCAGCATGGCCTTGAGATCCAGCTTCGCACCCCCCTTGATCCCGAAGGCGCGCGCGATATCCCGGCGCGTGGCATGGGGGTTCTCGGCCAGCCAGTCGCGCAGCGCCTGCATCGAGGGCAAGGGGGTCATGAGCGGCCCCGCAACGGGGCCAGGGAGAAAGATATGGTCATGCCGCGCCCTCTAGCACGCGCGCTCTGTGGCGTCACGCGGCATTCGCGCTTGGGGAAACGCCGTGCAGCCCGGCGGCACCGGGATGTCCAGACAGGGCGTGGTGCAAATACCGATGGCGGCGGCGTCGGGACGCGACAGGTATTGCCGGGATCACCATTGCATTCGCCGGGTAAACCGGCACAGTTGCCGCGAAACGGCCTGCCAGACCGGAGCACCCCATGCCCCTCAACCCCGCCCTAGTCGCCACGCCCGCCCCCCCGGTGATGGAGGCACGGCGCTGGCTGGAGGGCGTCACCTTCCCGCCCGAGCACCCGCTTCTCAACCTCAGTCAGGCCGCCCCCGTCGCCCCGCCGCCGCCGCCCTTGCAGGAGGCGATGATCGCCGCCATGGCCGATCCGGCGACCCATCTCTACGGCCCCGTTCTGGGCCTGCCGGAGTTGCGCGCCGCGCTGGCCGCGCGGATGCGCGCGATCTATGGCGGCAGCATAACGCCCGCGCAACTCGCCATCACCTCGGGCTGCAATCAGGCGTTCTGCGCAGCCATCGCCGCGCTGGCCGGGCCGGGTGACGCGGTGATCGTGCCGACCCCGTGGTATTTCAACCACGCGATGTGGCTGGACATGCAGGGGATCACGTCCACCGCTCTGCCCTGCGGCGATGACATGTTGCCCGATCCCGACCAAGCCGCACGCCTGATCACGCCACGCACGCGCGCCATCGTGCTGGTCACGCCCAACAATCCCACCGGCACCGAATACCCTGCCACGCTGATCGCCGCATTCCGTGATCTGGCGCGCGCGCGGGGCCTGGCACTTGTCGTGGACGAGACCTATCGCGATTTCCTGTCCCATGACGGCCCGCCGCATGATCTGTTCACGGACCCGGACTGGGATGACACGCTGATCCACCTCTACAGCTTTTCCAAATCCTACCGCCTGACCGGCCACCGCGTCGGCGCATTGGCCACCAGCCCCGCACGACTGGCCGAGATCGAGAAATTCCTCGATACGGTTACAATCTGCCCCACGACTCTGGGCCAGCGCGCCGCGCTCTGGGGGTTGGAGCATCTGGGCGACTGGCTGGCGGGCGAGCGCGCGGAAATCCTGCGCCGCGCGCAGGTGCTGCGGGATGCGCTGGCCACCCTGCCCGACTGGGACCTGCGCGGTTGCGGCGCCTATTTCGCCTATATCCGCCACCCCTTTGCCATGCCCTCTGACCATCTGGCGCGCGATCTGGTGCGCGCGGCAGGCGTGCTGCTGCTGCCCGGCACCATGTTCGCACCCCCGACCGACCGGGAGGCCCCGCGCCATCTGCGCGTGGCCTTTGCCAATGCCGACCCCGCCGGGATCGCGGCCCTTGCCGAGCGCTTGCGCGGGTTTGATCGCTGAGCGCTTGCCCCTCTGGCCTGCATTGCATAGAGATTGGCGCAACGCGACAGCAAAGGTGCCCGCATGTCCAAGAAGCCTGCCACACAGAAATGGTCCGCCAAGAATATCGCCGCTGCCTTCCTGATGGCGCTTCTGGGCCTCAGCCTGCTGGGCTTCGGGGTCGAGGGGTTCGGCTCTCGCACGACGAATGTGGGCAGTGTCGGCGACCGCGACATCACGGCGGATGAATATGCCCGCGCCATGCAGAACGAACTGCGCGCGCTGCAGGGGCAGCTCGGGCAGAACATCACGATGGAGCAGGCGCGGATGTTCGGGCTGGACCAGCAGGTGCTGGAACGTCTGGTCACCAGTGCCGTCCTGGAGAATGAGGCCGCGCGCCTTGGCATTTCGGCGGGCGATGACACGGTGCGCGACGAAATCCTGCAGATCAGCGCCTTTCAGGGGCTCGATGGCGGCTTTGACCGCGAAGCCTATCGCTTCGCGCTGCAGAATGCCGGGATGACCGAGCGCGCGTTCGAGGATTCGATTCGCGATGACGTGGCGCGCAGCATCCTGCAACTGTCGGTGATCGGCGGCGCCACCGCGCCCGAGGCGCTGGTCACCCCGCTTGTGGAATTCCAGGCGCAGACGCGCGATCTGAGCGTGACGACACTGACCAGCGATGACCTGCCCGAACCTGTCGGCCTGCCCGAGGACGCCGAATTGCAGGCCTTCTATGAGGAAGAAATCGCCCGCTACACTCGCCCCGAGGGCAAGCGCATCCAGTATGCCTGGATCACGCCAGAGATGATGCTGGACACGATCGAGGTTGATGAACAGATCCTGCGCGACGCCTATGAGGCGCGGGCCGCGGAATTCCGGCAGCCCGAACGGCGGCTGGTCGAACGGCTGGTCTATCCCGATGTGGCAACGGCCCAGGATGCCTTTGACCGCTGGGACGCGGGCGAGGCGAGTTTCGAGGATCTGGTCGCCGAGCGCGGGCTGGATCTGGACGATACCGATATGGGCGATGTCACCGAAGACCGGCTTGGCGCGGCGGGCGAAGTGGTCTTTGCCATGTCCGATCCGGGCGTGACCGGGCCTGTTCAGACCTCTCTGGGGCCTGCGCTATTCCGGATGAATGCGGTTCTGTCAGCGCAGGAAATCAGCTTTGAGGACGCGCGCGACCAACTTCGCGATGAACAGCTTGCCGACATGGCGCGGCGCGCGCTGGTCGATGATATCGACCTGTTCGACGATCTGCTGGCGGGCGGCGCGACCGTGCGTGAACTGGCCGATGAAACCGATATGCAATTCGGCGAGATCGACTGGCGCCCTGATACGCGCGACGGGATCGCCGCCTATGAGTCATTCCGCGACGCTGCCCGCGCACTCGAACAGGGTGATTTTGCCGAGCTGAACGAATTCGAGGATGGTGGCCTGTTTGCGCTCGAATATATCGAATCGCTGCCCGAAGCCCCCCGCCCGCTGGATGATATCCGCGATGAGGTGATCGCCGACTGGCAGGACGCGCAGGTCCGCGCCGCGCTGTCGGATCTGGCAGAGCAGTTGCAAGGCGGCGGGGACGCAACAGGGATCCGCGCGACGGCTGTGCGGTTCGAAGGGATCACCCGCAACGATACCTTGCCCGACCTGCCAGGCGATGTACTCTCAACCGCGTTTGACATGGATATGGGCGAGTCCAGGGTGGTCGAGGATGGCGCGCGCGTGCACTTGGTCGAACTGCATGACATCGCCAGCCCCGACCCGATGCGCGAGGATGTGGCCAGCCTGCGCGAGCAGTTGGACCAACAGATCGCACAGGGCATCGCCGAGGATCTGTTCAGCTATTTCGCCGCGATCCTGCGCGATCAGACCCCGATCCGGCTGGACCAGCAGGTGATCGGGGCCGTGCAGGAGAATTTCTGAGTCCATGGCCCAGCTTACCCCCGATTTCGCAACATTCGAGGCAGGCTGGGCGCGCGGCGAGAACCAGCTTGTCCACGCCCGTCTTGCCGCTGATCTGGACACGCCTGTGTCGCTCTACCTCAAGCTGGCCGGGGGCGCGCGCGACAGCTTCATCCTCGAATCGGTGACGGGCGGAGAAGTTCGCGGGCGCTATTCGATCATCGGCCTGAAGCCCGATCTGATCTGGGATTGCCATGGCAGCCAGAGCCGGATCAACCGCGCGGCCCGTTTTGATCCCGACGGGTGGCAGGTGCTGGAGGGCGCGCCGCTCGACACGCTGCGCGCCCTGCTGGCAGAAAGCCGGATCGAGATGCCCGAGGGCCTGCCTGCGGCGGCTGCGGGGCTGTTCGGTTATCTGGGCTATGACATGATCCGCCAGGTCGAGCATCTGCCGAATGTAAACCCCGACCCGATCGGCGTGCCCGATGCGATGATGCTGCGCCCGTCGGTGGTGGCCGTGCTGGACGGGGTGAAGGGCGAGGTGATCGTGGTGGCACCGGCCTGGGCGGCATCGGGACTGAACGCCCGCGCCGCCTATGCGCAGGCCGCCGAGCGGGTCATGGACGCAGTGCGCGATCTCGAACGCAGCCTGGCGCAGGCCCCGCGCGAATTGCGCAGCGATGCCGCGCCGATAGGCGCGCCGGACTCGAATTTCGCCAAGCCAGAGTATCTGGCAGCGGTCGAGCGGGCAAAGGAGTATATTCGCGCAGGCGATATCTTTCAGGTCGTGCCCTCGCAACGCTGGGCGCAGCGCTTTGCCCTGCCGCCCTTCGCGCTCTATCGTTCGCTGCGGCGCACGAACCCCTCGCCCTTCATGTTCTACTTCGATTTCGCCGCACAAGGCGGGCCGTTTCAGGTGGTCGGCGCAAGCCCCGAGATCCTTGTGCGGCTGCGTGAAGGCGAGGTCACGATCCGCCCCATCGCGGGCACCCGCCCGCGCGGCGCCACGCCCGAGGAAGATCGCGCGCATGAAACCGATCTGCTGGCCGACGAGAAGGAACTGGCCGAGCATCTGATGCTTCTGGACCTGGGGCGCAACGATGTGGGGCGCGTGGCAAAGATCGGCACTGTGCGCCCGACCGAGGAATTCATCATCGAGCGCTACAGCCATGTCATGCATATCGTCTCGAACGTCGTGGGCGAGTTGGCCGAGGGCGAGGACGCGCTGTCAGCCCTGCTGGCAGGTCTGCCAGCGGGCACCGTTTCGGGCGCGCCCAAGGTCCGCGCGATGGAGATCATCGATGAGCTGGAGCCCGAAAAGCGCGGTGTCTATGGCGGCGGGGCGGGTTACTTTGCCGCCAATGGCGAGATGGACATGTGCATCTGCCTGCGCACTGCCGTGCTGAAGGATGAAACCCTTTACATTCAGGCAGGGGGCGGCGTGGTCTATGACAGCGACCCCGAGGCCGAGTATCTGGAAACGGTCAACAAGTCGCGCGCCCTGCGCCGGGCCGCAGAGGATGCGGGCCGCTTTGCGGGCGGGAATGGCTGACGCTGCAACCCGCCGGGGTTGCCTGTGCAGTATGTGGCGCGCCGCCGAAGGGGAAAAAGCGCCCGCTCGGGGCCCCACCCACCCGCCCATGGCCCGCTCGCGGGCGCTTGCTGCCGCCTTCGGCAGCGCGCGTGCCATTATGCAGGACCCGGACACCCTGCCGCATCTGCCGGCATTGCCGAACATGCCCCCGGACCCCATATCTGACCCATGCTGAAGCTCACACCCATCCTGCTGCTGATCGGCTACGGTCTGGTGATGTTCTGGTTCTCTTCCTGGCGGACGCGCAAGGAACTGGACCAGCGCTCCTCACCGCTGGCCGATGCACGGCTGAAAACGCTGACGGACCGCTTTGCCGATGCCATCGGCGTGCAGAAGGTGCTGGTGCATATCTACGAGATCGAGCCGGTGAACGGGCTGGCTGCACCCGATGGGCGCATCTTCATCACACGCGGGTTCTATAACAAGTACCGTCAGGGCGAGGTGTCTGCCGAGGAAATGTCGACAGTGATCGCGCATGAGCTGGGGCATGTCGCGCTGGGCCATACGCGCAAGCGGATGATCGATTTCTCCGGTACAAACGCGATCCGGATGGCGCTGGCCACAATCTTCAACCGGTTCCTGCCGGGGCTGGGCGTTATCGTTGCGAATTTCATCACCACCCTGCTGATGGCACGACTGTCGCGAGATGACGAATACGAGGCCGATGCCTATGCCTCGGCCCTTCTTGTCAAAGCCGGGATCGGCACCGAGCCGCAGAAATCGCTGTTTCGCAAACTCGACCGGCTGGTGGGCATGGGCGGGGGTGCACCCGCCTGGATGATGAGCCACCCGAAAACCGAAGACCGCATCCGCGCGATCGAGGAGAATGAAGCGCGCTGGCAAATCTCGCCTGGACCTTGAGCATCTGCACCCCGCCCGCCCTCACCCCGCGCGGGCGGGGTGCAAGGGTGGGTGGGCGGGCACACCGGCCGCGCGGGGTGTGGGCGGGCATGGCCGCAGACGGGGGTGCGCCCCTCGCCCCCATCGAGGGGGCTCGGGCCGCGTCGGGACGTTGCCCTCCGGCCAAACCTCAGACGGCGACCCCGGCCCCTTGCGTCGAATCGCCCACATTGGCGCGGAAGGCCGCGAACAGCTCGCGCCCGATCCCGAAACCATTGGCGCCCAGATCAACCTCGACCGGTGCGCGCGCCTCGAATCCTTCGGCCAGAACCTCCAGCCGCCCGGCCACGGCATCCACGCGCACAAGATCGCCGTCGCGCAGCCGCGCAAGCGGCCCAGCCTTGGCAGCCTCTGGGGCGACATGGATCGCGGCGGGCACCTTGCCGCTCGCCCCCGACATCCGACCGTCGGTCACAAGCGCCACCTTGTGCCCACGCTCCTGCAGGATGCCCAGCAAGGGGGTGAGCGAGTGCAGCTCGGGCATCCCGTTCGCTGCAGGGCCCTGGAACCGCACCACGACGACGACATCGCCCGTGAACTCGCCTGCGCGGAATGCCTCTTTCACGCTGGCCTGATCGTGGAAGATGCGCGCGGGCGCCTCGATCACATGGCGCGCGGGGTCCACGGCAGAGACCTTGATCACGCCCTGCCCCAGATTGCCGCTGAGTTGCTTCAGCCCGCCCGCTTTCTGGAACGCTTCGCGCGCCGGGCGCAGGATCTTGGTGTTCTGGCTTGCGCCTGCGCCATCTTCCCAGACCAGCGTGCCATCCTTCAGCCGAGGCTCCTGCGCGTAGCGCGCCAGACCGTCCCCCGCGACCGTGCTGACATCATCATGCAGCAGCCCCTCGCCCAGCAATTCCCCGATCATGAACCCGAGGCCCCCTGCGGCATGGAAATGGTTCACATCGGCCAGGCCATTGGGATACACCTTGGCCATCAGCGGTACCACGTCCGAGATCTCGGCAAAGTCCTCAAGCGCCAGTTCGATCCCTGCGGCGCGCGCCATGGCGGGCAGATGCAGCACCAGATTGGTCGAACCGCCCGTGGCCATCAGCCCCACGATCCCGTTCACGAAGGCACGTTCATCCAGCACCTGACCTGCCGGGCGATAGTCATTTCCCTGCGCCGTGATGGCCAGCGCGCGTTCGGTCGCGGCCACGGTCAGGGCCTCGCGCAGCGGCGTTCCGGGATTGACAAAAGCCGCGCCGGGCAGGTGCAACCCCATGAACTCCATCAGCATCTGGTTCGTGTTGGCGGTGCCGTAGAAGGTGCAGGTGCCGGGGCCGTGATAGCTGGCCATCTCGGCCTCCATCAGCTTGTCGCGCCCGATCTGCCCTTCGGCGAATTGCTGGCGCACCCTGGCCTTTTCATCATTGGGCAGCCCGCTGGTCATCGGCCCTGCAGGTATAAAGACCGAAGGCACATGGCCAAAGGTCGCCGCCGCGATCACCAGCCCCGGCACGATCTTGTCACACACCCCCAGCCACACGGCTGCATCAAAGCAGTTATGCGACATCGCCACCCCGGCCGACAGCGCAATCACATCGCGCGAAAAGAGCGACAGTTCCATACCAGGCTGGCCCTGGGTCACCCCGTCGCACATGGCGGGCACCCCGCCTGCAACCTGCGCGGTGCCGCCCGCTGCGCGGGCGGCCTGGCGGATGATCTCGGGGTAATGCTCGAACGGCTGATGCGCTGACAGCATGTCGTTATAGGCCGTCACGATCCCCAGATTGGGCGCGCGCCCACCGGCCAGCGTGTCCTTGTCCGCACCCATTGCGGCATAGGCATGGGCCTGATTGCCGCATGAGAGATGCGCGCGCACTGGCCCTGCATCGGCTGCGGCCTGCATCCGCTCCAGATAGGCAGAACGGCGCGGGGCCGAACGGGCGCGGATACGATCGGTGACGGATTCGATAACGGGGTGCAGGGGCATCTGGCTCTCCTGTGCCTGAACGGAAGGTCTGATCCCGATATAACCAGTTAGCGCTAACAGTTCAATGCGGCAAAGCCGGGCATGCAGGACTGCCGCATCTGGCCGGTGGCAGGTTTGGAAACTATAAACGCATCGAGGGCACTTGCGTTCGCTGTGGAAGAGGAGGGTCCGGCCTTGCGCTTCGCAGATATTTGAGCGGCGCTCTGCTCAGGTTGACGGATTTTCGGAAGCGGTCTGCGCGTCCAAGCCTATACAGCGAGCGAATGCGTCCGGACGCAGGTGCGTATTTGCGGTCGTCAGCACACTGCTGTGCAGCAAGTGGCGATATTGCACAAGGTTACCCCGCGTTCAGGCCCGCTTTCGGATCAGCGGCCGGCGGGCGCGACCAGTTGCGCTGTCCGGTCCCCGGCATCGCCACCATGCGCCGGCCAAGCAAACCTCGATCTGGCCAAGGCAGCATGCACCCGCCCCACAATCGATGCCGCCCTGATGCAAGGGCAAGCGCCTCGCGCCCCGATCATTGGTCTGGCGCCTCTCATATGCCCCCCTTTCCCGTCGCGCCCGCAGCAGATGAAAAAAGTCCCAAAGGTATCGGCGACGGGTAACGCGTCTGAGGCTTGGTGTCACCGGGCCAGGTGTTCTCGACGCCAGAGATTTCTCGCGATCATGGCCTCGTTACACTGCGGCATCTGTGCGACCAGCCTAGCCGCAGAGCCAGGGTAAAGCTTTGAAGGTCAGAGGATCCAGCAGGGAACCGCGCAGCCCGGTTGCGCGGGCCGAGCCCGCCGCAAACATGTGTCAGGCGCAACGCGAACAGGTTGCCCGCTCTGGAAACATCCGTATGGACGCCGAGCCACCCCTGGGACATCGCCTCGCTGCCCCAGCCATGCCCCCAGCACATGGCGGGACTGCGCATTTGTCGGTCACATTCACGGCGACAAACCCCTATGTACTGCCTCGTAGAGAACACAGGAGCTTGACGGAAATGCCCCCCTCGAACCTACCCCATTCGCTGGATATGACCGCGCTGGAGCTTGAAGCCCGCCGCATGCGCGCCGAATGGATTGCCGATGGCCTGAAAACGCTGATAGCCCGCCTGAGCGCGCTGATCCCCCATGGCGGGGCGTCTGCCCGCGGCTGATCCGGCGTCACGGATGGCGGGGGGTTTCCAAAGCGCCCCCCCTCGCATATGGCATCGCAAAGCCCCGAGCAGGACGCTGTGATGCCCGATCTTCCCATTCTTCGACTGAAACCAAAGGCCGAAGCGCGTGCCATACGGCATGGCTTTCCATGGGTCTTTGCCAATGAATGCGTGCTGGACCGGCGCACCCGCGCATTGCCTGCGGGCGGTTTCGCGCAGTTGCAGGACGGGATGCAGCGCCCGCTGGGCATTGTGACCGTGAATCCGGCCTCGAAAATCGTGGGCCGGATGATGGACCGCGACCCACAGGCGCAGATAGATGGCGCATGGATCGCGGCGCGGCTGCGCCGCGCGCTTGCCATGCGCGAACAGCTTTACACCACCCCCCATTACCGCCTGATCCATGCCGAAGCAGACGGCCTGCCGGGCGTTGTGATCGACCGGTTCGGAGAGGCGGCCGTCATCCAGCCCAATGCGGCCTGGGCCGAGCGGCAGTTCGACCTGCTGGCAGCGGTGCTTGCCGATGTCACCGGGGTCCAGGTGATCGTCAAGAATGGCACGGGGCGCGCCCGCGCGCTGGAAGGGCTGGCCGAGGAAACTGCGCTGCATGCGGGCGCTCTGGACGGCCCGGTTCAGGTGCCGATGAATGGCGCCACCTATCTGGCCGATCTGAAAGGCGGGCAGAAAACCGGGCTGTTCTATGACCAGCGCGACAATCACGCCTTTGCCGCAAGACTGGCAGCAGGGGCGCGCGTGCTGGATGTGTTTGCCCATGTCGGCGGGTTCGCACTGGCGGCCCTTGCGGGTGGAGCGGAATCGGCACTGGCCGTGGACAGTTCGCAGCCCGCGCTTGCGCTGGCCGAGCAGGGCGCGGCCGCAAGCGGGGTCGCAGAGCGCTTTGCCACGCGGCAGGGCGATGCCTTTGCCACGCTGGAGGCTTTGGCGCAGGAGGGCGCGCGCTTTGATCTGGTGATCTGCGACCCGCCCGCCTTTGCACCCAACAAGGACGCGCTGACCGCGGGGCTGCGTGCGTATGAACGCGTGGCGCGCCTGGCTGCACCGCTGGTCGCCGACGGGGGCTATCTGGGTCTGTGTTCATGCTCGCATGCGGTAGATCTGGGGGCATTCCGCGCCGCAAGCGCGCGCGGCATCGGGCGCGGGGGGCGGCGCGGGCAGATCATCCATACAGGATTTGCCGGGCCGGACCATCCGCAATTGCCGCAACTGGCCGAAAGCGGCTATCTCAAATCCGTATTCTTCCGCCTGACCGCATGAAGGTCGTCCTCGACGCCTGTGTGCTGTTCCCGACGGTGCTGCGCGAGATCCTGCTGGGCGTTGCGGCGCGCGGGGGCTACACGCCGCTCTGGTCGGCACGTCTATTGGCGGAATGGCAACGCGCCGCAGCGCGGCTGGGGCCTGAGGGTGAGGCGGTTGCAGCGGCAGAGATCGCCAGCCTGCGCGCGCAATGGCCACAGGCCGAGATTGACGCCGACCCGGCGACAGAGGCGCGGCTCTGGCTGCCCGACCCCGCGGATGCGCATGTGCTGGCCAGTGCGATCAGCGCGGGCGCTGCACATATCGTGACACTGAACCTGCGCGATTTTCCGGTTCGGTTGCTGACGCCGGAGGGGGTGGTTGCCGAAGCCCCCGATGCGTTTCTGATGGCTCTGTGGCTGGATCAGCCGGAGATTGTGGACGCAGCCGTGAAGGCTACACAGGCGCGCACCGAAGCGGCCTCGGGCAGAGAGCAGCCCTTGCGGCCGCTGTTGAAACGGGCAAAACTGCCGCGTCTGGGCAAGGCGCTGGGCTAAGGCGGGGTGGGTTGCCACCCACCCTACGCCGCCCGATCCGGTGTCCCGTAGGGTGGGTGAAACCCACCCCGGATGGCTGACAAACACGTCTCTTCAGGAGCGAATCAACAAGGAAATCAAGCGGCGCACCAACGTCGTGAGGATATTCCCCGACCGCGACGCCGTCATCCGCCTGGTCGGCGCGCTCATGCCGGAGCAAAACGATGAAGGGGCGTTCCGGGGCATTCGCCGCGCCACTGGCGCGACGACCCCCTACACCCCACCGCTACATGCAGGTGGAAAAACCGGCCACCATGTGCCACGAAGAGAGTGAGACGGCGATGATCGCCGCTCAGTGAACGAGCAACACCAGCCAGCAAGAAGCAGGTGGACGCCAGTTCTTACACCTCGTCCCGGGACACTATCCCTGATCCGCGGCAAGTGCTTTTGCGGCATGCTCTGGTGGCCGATGAATGTGCAACAATTCCCCGTCGGGTTCGAGGCCGGGAATGCCGCGCTGAAGGCGCTTGCGGAAGGTACAGACGAAGCGCCAGCGGCCATTTCGGCCAGCGGCACCATCGGGCGGGAACCCGCCCTTCATCGGTTCTGCGAGAATGCCTATGCGCAAACTGCACACATTCTACAGATCATCCAGGCGGTTTGTCCGCAGTCCGACCGGACAGGCGCGGCATCACAACCCCTGCTCGGCATACCAGGCGCGCAGGGCCGACAGGCTGTCCTCATCCCAGCCGGGCGGATCGGTCAGCCTGTACCAGCCATCCAGGTAACCGGCGGCAGAATAGACATGTCCCATACCGATCGGGGTATGAAAGGCCGCGAACAAATCGGCCAGAAGCTGGAAAAAGGTCACGACCGGCACCCAGCGGAACTCCGGCGTAACCTCGGGGGCGCGGGGCGACAGCCATTGCGGGCGGCGATAGAAGCTTTCGGGCTCGAAAAAGGTAATCGCGTCCGAAGGGTATTGCAGATAATGGATACGCAGCGGCCCCCATGACGCGTCACCATGATCGGGCACGCCATCCTGCGTGGCAAAGCGCACCAGCCCACCCGATCCCAGCACCGGGCGCCAGGCGGGGCTGTCCGGGTTGCGCCGCGCAGTGAATTCCTGCCAGAGCGGGTTGGTAAAGGTCGGCCCGACCCAGAATGCCCCGTCATAAGGCGCATCGAGCAGGTCCCAGAGATCAGCGGAACTCTCGGAGTAAAGTGAGCCGAGGCTCAGGCCATAGAGATAGAGCCTGGGGCGGCTGTCCGCAGGCAGGCCCCGCCAATGGTCATGGACGGCGCGAAACACCGCTTGCGCACTTTCCTCGCCATAGTCGGGATCGACCAGCAGGGTCAGCCAGCTTGGCAGGTAGGAATACTGCACCGAGACAGAGGCCACATTGCCCCGCCACAGATATTCCAGCGTGGACAGGCTGGCGCGATGTATCCAGCCCGTGCCGGTGGGCGTGCCGATGACCAGCACCTCGCGCGAAAA
Source organism: Paracoccaceae bacterium (assembly GCA_007695345.1). Classification (GTDB taxonomy): domain Bacteria; phylum Pseudomonadota; class Alphaproteobacteria; order Rhodobacterales; family Rhodobacteraceae; genus Roseinatronobacter. The sequence continues at coordinate 21,766 of REDZ01000022.1, forward strand.
GGCGTCGCTGCGGATCAGTTCATTCAGCGCAAGAGCTGCGCGTTCCTCTGGCGTATCGGCCGAATTCAGCCCCACATAGACCCGCGCGGGCGTCATGGCGGGTCGCGCCGCATCGCTGCCCGCCAGCGCCTCGATCTGCGCAAGGTCGGGAAAGGCGCTGACGCGCGCGCGCCCGGCCGCGCCCATGCTGTCCCAATCGACAAGCGACGCCGCGCTGCCCGACATGACAGGCGCAGAGGGGGGCGATTGTTCGGGCACCATGAAGGTATCGACCTGCCGCGCGGCGCTGTCGAGCGTGTTCAGGAGCGCCGCGCCCAGCAGGCCGTTGCCGACCGACCAGAACAGGCTGGCCGTCAGCACCAGCGCGCCCAGAAGCGCGACGCGCGTGGGCAGAAACCGCGCCAGCCGGTTGGCGGCGGAAATCACGATCAGCCGCGCCAGCCGCCCCAGCGCAATGACCGGCACGATGATACCCAGGGCAACCGCCGCGATGATGACGGGCCGCGCAGTTTCGACCGGCTCGATCCCGGCGGCGCTGTTGACGGCATTCTGCCATTCGGTTGCGCGGGCCAGGCCAAAGCCCATGATGACCAGCGCCACCCCGGACGCCCCCCAGACCAGCCAGCCCGGGCGCGACACGGGCAGGCCCAGCCAATGCCAGACCCCGGCAATGGCCGTGCAAATCGCATAGACGGCCAGAAAGGCGCTGCCCGCCAGCGCGCCCTGCAGCGCGCCTGTGCGCGGGATCAGCGAGGGCGTCAGCGCCGAGGTAAAGGCCAGCGCCGCCGCGATCAGCGCAAGCGGGGCCAGCGGCGCCAGAAAGGGGCGATGGTCAAAGGCGCGTTGCATCCCGTCGCGGTAGACCAGAAACCGCCGCTGAATCAACCGCGTTTCATATGTGTCGCCGGGGCTGGCCGCGATCCGCCTGACCCTGTGCCCATCGCGCGCGCGATTCGTGTTTTGTCGTGTTCTGGCAGGCTCTGTTCTGGCAAGCTCAGCCTTTCACATCGACGACAACGCGGCCCTGAACCTGGCCCTTCAGGATATCCGTCCCCAGTTCCGGCAGATCGGCCAGTGTCGCCGGGCGGATCATCGCGTCGAGCTTGTCCATCGGCAGATCACGCGCGATCCGGCCCCAGGCCCGCTGGCGGTTGTCGAAGGGTTGCATGACCGAATCGATCCCCAGCAGATTGACGCCCCGCAGCAGAAAGGGCACCACGGTCGCGGGCAGCGACGCGCCGCCCGCCAGCCCCACAGCCGCGACCGAGCCGCCATATTTCATCTGCCCCAGCACGCGCGCAAGCATCGCGCCGCCCACGGCATCGACGCAGCCTGCCCAGGTCTCGGATTCCAGCGGGCGCTTGACCGTCTCGGCCAGATCGGCGCGCGGCACGATCTGGGTCGCGCCCAGGGATTTCAGATAATCCTCGGTCTCGGGACGGCCCGTGACGGCGGCCACCTCATGGCCCAGCGCAGCCAGCAGCGCCACGGCGACCGAACCGACACCACCCGCAGCGCCCGTCACCAGTACCGGCCCCGCGCCGGGGCGCAGCCCGTGATCTTCCAGCGCCATGATGGCCAGCATCGCAGTAAAGCCTGCCGTGCCAACGGCCATTGCCTGACGTGTGCTCAGCCCCTCGGGCAGCGGCACCAGCCAGTCGCCCTTGACGCGCGCCTTCTCGGCATAGCCGCCCCAATGCGCCTCGCCCACGCGCCAGCCGGTCAGCACCACCTTGTCGCCGGGTTTGTAACGCGCGTCATCCGACGCCGCGACCGTGCCTGCAAAATCGATGCCCGGCACATGCGGGTACTTCCGCACCAGCCCGCCGCCGGGGCCGATGCACAGCCCGTCCTTGTAATTCAAGGTCGAGTATTCGACCGCCACCGTGACATCGCCCTCGGGCAGTTGATCCTCGGTGATCTGCGTGACAGCGGCATGGGTCTTGCCTTGGTCATCCTTGGTGACCAGCAGCGCATTGAAGCTCATCATATCCTCCTGTTCCGGGCCCATGGGGTTTGATGCACAGGGTTACAGACCGACCCGCGCCGTTGCAATCACGCAATGAGCAGGCGCACCAGACCCGTCAATACAACCGCCTGCACCGCGATCAGCCCCAACGCCGCCACGCCCAGCAGCGAACGCGACAGGTCCGCCATCCGCGAGAGGACCGCCAGTTGCACCGGCAGCGCGCAGATCAGCACCGCATAGAGATAGACGCCCGACAGGTTCACGAACCCCGCCGATTGCAGCAAGGTCGGCCAAAGCACCCGCAGCGCCTGCTCCGGATCGCCGCCGAAAGAGCCGAAGGCCAGCGCCGAGACCGGGTAGATCACGACATGCAGCCCCACAAAGCCGCTGATCCGCAGGGTCATATCCAGTGCCAGTGCTGCGCCCGCGCGCAGCGCCCAGCGCTGCATCTGCGCGCGCATCAACACCCCGATCGCCGTCACGATCACCACAACCGGCAATCCGTTGCTGAGGATCTGGCGCAGAAAGGCCCCGCCCGCGCCGGGGCTGTGGCGCAGATGCGCCCAAAGCGCGGGTTCCCGCGTGATATAGACCACCAGCACCGGCACCAACCCCGCCAGCGCCAGAAAGACCACGTTGCGCGCCAGCACGCCCACCGGCAGTGTCTCCGCGAAGTGCCGGTCCAGCCAGTCGTCCAGTGTTGCTTTTCCGTCGCGCATGCGTCCCCTTACCCGCCAGACAAAGCCCCCGGTCCCGCCACGTCAAGCCCACCCGTTGCGAATTGTGAACGTGCCCCTTGACCTTCCCATGGTTGGAAGCCTTATTTCCATGTGCGACACTGCAGTTGCAAAGGCATGACCATGAACGCCCCGATGATTCCGCCCCGGACCCATAGCCTGTCAATCACCGGCATGACCTGCGCGTCCTGCGTGGGCCGTGTCGAACGCAGGTTGCAAAGCGTCGAGGGGGTGATTTCGGCGCAAGTCAATCTTGCCGCCGAACGCGCCGACATTCAGGCGGCGGAGCATGTCACCCGCGACGCGCTTGTCCATGCGGTCGAGGCGGCAGGCTATGACGTGCCCGCCTCCGAGATCGAACTGAGTATCGAAGGGATGCATTGCGCATCCTGCGTGGGCCGGGTCGAACGCGCGCTGGCGGGCGTGCCCGGCGTGGCACAGGCGCAGGTCAACCTTGCCACCGAACGGGCGCGCGTCACTGGCCATCCCGACCCCGCAGCCCTGATTGCCGCAATCGAGTCCACGGGTTTTGCCGCGCAGGAACGCCGGGCGGAACGCACCGACACCCTGTCCGAACGCCGCGAGGCCGAGGCGGCCGCGTTGCAACGCGATGTCTTTATCGCAGCCGCGCTGACCTTGCCGGTGTTCGTGCTGGAAATGGGCGCGCACATGATCCCGGCGCTGCATCATCTGATCATGCACAGCATCGGCACACAGGCCAACTGGCTGATCCAGTTCGCACTGACCACGCTGGTTCTGGCCCTGCCGGGGCGGCAGTTCTACCTGCAGGGATTTCCGGCGCTGGCACGCGGTGCGCCAGACATGAACAGTCTTGTGGCCGTGGGCACCTCGGCAGCCTGGCTGTATTCGATTGTGGCGACCTTTGCGCCCGGTCTGCTGCCCGAGGGCACTGTCAATGTGTATTACGAGGCCGCCGCCGTGATCGTCACGCTGATCCTTGTGGGCCGCTGGCTGGAGGCGCGCGCCAAGGGCCGCACCTCGCAGGCGATTCAGCGGCTGATCGGGTTGCAGCCCCGCACCGCCCGCGTGCTGCGCGAAGGCGTGCTGGTCGATCTGCCGGTCGCGGATGTGGTGCAAGGCGATGTGCTGGCCCTGCGCCCCGGCGAGCGTGTGCCGGTTGATGGCACCGTGACCGAGGGCGACAGCTATATCGACGAATCCATGATCACCGGAGAGCCGGTGCCCGTGGCCAAGGGTCCCGGCGCGCAGGTCACGGGCGGCACGATCAACCAGACCGGTGCGCTGCGCTTTCGCGCCACCGCGGTCGGCGGCGATACGATGCTGGCGCAGATCATCCGCATGGTCGAGGCCGCGCAGGGCGCCAAGCTGCCCATTCAGGCGCTGGTGGACCGGGTGACGCTGTGGTTCGTGCCTGCAGTGATCGCTGTGGCGCTCGTCAGCTTCACCGTCTGGCTGGCCTTTGGCCCGGCCCCTGCCCTGACCTTTGCGCTGGTCAATGCCGTGGCGGTCCTGATCATCGCATGTCCCTGCGCGATGGGACTGGCCACGCCGACCTCGATCATGGTGGGCACGGGGCGCGGGGCCGAAATGGGCGTGCTGTTTCGCAAGGGCGAGGCGCTGCAACGCCTGCGCGACGCGCAGGTGGTGGCCTTTGACAAGACCGGCACGCTGACCGAGGGGCAGCCGCGCCTGACCGATCTGGACCTGTGTGACGGCTTCGAGCGTGACGCGGTGCTCGCCCGGATCGCGGCGGTCGAGGCGCAATCCGAACACCCCATCGCCCGCGCGATCGTCGCGGCCGCCGAGGGGCTGGACCTGCCGCCCGTCACAGGTTTCGCGGGGCAGACCGGATATGGCGTTACCGCCGATGTGGCAGGCACGCGGGTCGAGATCGGGGCAGACCGCTACATGGCCCGGCTGGGCCATGACGTGAGCGTCTTTGCCGAAACGGCCGCGCGCCTGGCGGAGGAGGGGAAATCCCCCCTCTATGCCGCCATCGGCGGCAAGCTGGCCGCGATCATCGCCGTGGCCGATCCGATCAAGGACAGCGCCCCCGATGCCATCCGCGCGCTGCAGGCGCAGGGGCTGCGTGTTGCGATGATCACGGGCGACAATGCCCGTACGGCCCATGCCATCGCGCGCAAGCTGGGCATAGATGATGTGGTGGCCGAGGTTCTGCCCGATGGCAAGGTTGACGCCCTGCGCAGCCTGCGCGCGCAGGGCACGCTGGCCTTTGTGGGCGACGGGATCAATGACGCGCCCGCACTGGCCGAGGCCGATGTGGGCATCGCCATCGGCACCGGCACCGATATCGCGATCGAGGCGGCGGATGTCGTGTTGATCTCGGGCGCGCTGTCGGGCGTGCCGAATGCGATTGCGCTGTCGAAAGCGACGTTGCGCAATATCCGGCAGAACCTGTTCTGGGCCTTTGCCTACAACACGGCGCTGATCCCGGTCGCGGCGGGGGTGCTGTACCCCGCCTTTGGCCTGCTGCTGTCACCGGTCTTTGCGGCAGGCGCCATGGCGCTGTCATCGGTGTTTGTGCTGGGCAATGCGCTGCGCCTGCGCGGCTGGCGGCCACCCCTGGCGACAGAAAGGAGTACGGCATGAATATCGGAGAGGCGGCCAAAGCCTCGGGCGTGTCGGCCAAGATGATCCGCTATTATGAAGAAATCGGGCTGATCCCGCCTGCTGCGCGCAGCGGTGCGGGCTACCGGCAATATTCGGATCAGGATGTGCATATGCTGCGCTTCATCCGACGCGCCCGCGATCTGGGCTTCGCGGTCGAGGGGATTCGCGAGTTGCTGGGCCTCTGGCGGGACCAGTCGCGCCACAGCGCCGATGTGAAACAGCTTGCGATGGCGCATGTCACTGATCTGCGCCGCAAGATCGCCGAGCTGGAGGATATGGCCGCGACGCTGGAAACGCTTGCGCGCGCCTGCCACGGCAATGACCGCCCCGATTGCCCGATCCTGTCCGAGTTGGAGGCGCCCGCAGACATGCCGGCAGACTGAGCGCCCGCAGCGCCATGACCCGCGCCCGCGAGTGGCCATGTTGCCGTGAGCGGGCGCTTTTGCCTTCGGGCGCAACGCCCGGCACGCGGTGCATTGTCGGGGCGTTGCGCATTCCCGCAGCGCAGACAGCGCCCGCTCGGGGGCCCCTCCCGCCCGCCCATGCCCCGCTCGCGGGCGCTGCAATGCGCGAGATGCGCATTGGCGGGATGCGCGGCCTCAGACCAGCAGCAACAGGATCAGCCCGCAAAGTGCAGCATAGCCCAGCACCGGGACCAATGTGCGCCGCAGCACAGCCCCCTCCTGCCCCGACAGCCCGACGGTCGCCGTGCCCGCGATGATGTTATGCGGCGCAATCGCGTTGCCGATCGCGGCCCCCACCCCCTGCGCCGCCGCCATCAGCACCAGCGGCAGATCCAGCGCGCGGGCCGTCGCGGCCTGAAACTCGGTGAACAGGATATTGGACGCCGTGGCAGATCCGCTGACGAATGTGCCCAACGCCCCCACCGCAGGCGCAAGCAGGGGCCAGAGCGCACCGGCCGCCGCCGCGCCCGCTGCCGCCTGCTCGATCAGCCCGCCCTGCACCATCAGCCGCGCCAGCATCAGCATGACCAGCAGCGCAAGCGCCACGGGTGCAAGCCTGCGTATCGCCGCCGCCACCGCAGGTCCCAGCACAGCCGCGCGCCCTGTCAGCAGGCTGGAGGCCACGAGCCCCAGCACCAGCAATGTGCCGGGGTGATAAAGCGGCGCAATTCCGCCCGAAAACGCGCCCCAGTCCCAGCCCCACCACAGGCCCGACAGCCATGCCTGCACCGGCGCGACCAACCGTGTCAGCAACACCAGACACAGGATCAACAGATAGGGCATCAGATCGGCCAGGTGCCACCCTTGCTGCGGCCCCTTGCGCCGCACCACCAGCGCAAACAGCGCCCCACCGATCAGCGCACCGCCCAGGCTGGGCAGCTCCGGCCCCGCAAGCCAGGCCAGCGCCAGCGCGGGCAGCGCGAAACACGCCGCCGCCAACAGCGCCAACCCGACCTGCCTGCGCGACAGCGGCCCGTCGCTGGCCAACCGCATCACGGCCAGCGCGAGGAAAGACAGCGGCACCAGATGCAGCGCCATGGTCCAGCCCGCCAGGTCACGCGCCGCCACATCCAGCATCCCGATCTGCGCCAGCGCGGGTGTGCCCACCGCGCCGAAGGACACGCCCCCTGCATGGCCCAGAAGCGCCAGCGCAACAGCCCGCACAGGCGCAAAGCCCAAACCCACCAGCAAGGGCGCGGCCAGCGCGACCGGGGTGCCGAAACCTGCCGCCCCTTCCATGAACAACCCGAAAAACCACGCGATCAGCAGGGCCTGCACGGCGCGATCATCGCTGATCTGTGCCAGCGCCGCGCGCAGCCGGTCCAGCGCGCCCACGCGCGATTGCAGCTCATAGATCGCCAGCGCGGGCAGGATGATCCACAGGATCGTGGCCGTGCTGCTGGCCGCTTCCAGCGCGACACCCGCCAGCAAGCGCCCTTCCAGCCCCGCGCCGCCCCAGACGACCGCAAGCGCGACCGCCAGCCCCGCGGCACCGGCCAGCGCCGCGCGCCAGTGCAGCACGGCCATGGCCAGCAGCACCACCAGAAGCGGCAGGCTTGCAAGCGCAGCCTGCATCCTAGCCGGGCGCGCGGACAGGGTGCAGCGGCGTGCCATCCTGCCCGAAACGGGTGATATTGGCGATGGTCGTCTCGGCAATCGCGCGCAGCGCCTCGCGCGTGAAAAAGCCCTGATGGCCGGTCACCAGCACATTGGGAAAGGTCAGCAGCCGGGCAAAGACATCATCGGGGATATAGCTTTGCGACAGATCCTCGAAGAACAGATCGCCCTCTTCTTCATAGACATCCAGCCCCAGCGCCCCGATCTGCCCCGATTTCAACCCGCGTATGACCGCGCGCGTATCGACCACTGCCCCGCGCGAGGTATTGACCAGCATCACCCCGGGCTTCATCTGCGCGATGGCAGCATCGTCGATCAGATGATGCGTCTCGGGCGTCAGCGGGCATTGCAGGGTGATGATATCGGCCCGGCCCAGCAATTCGTCCAGGTCCACATAGCGCAGGCCCAGCGCCTCCAGTTCGGGGTCGGGCGCGGGGTCGCTTGCCAGAACCTCGCAGCCAAAGCCCAGCAGGATCCGTGCCAGAACCGCCCCGATCAGCCCGGTGCCGACAATGCCCGCGACCTTGCCATGCATGTCAAAGCCCATCAGCCCGTCCAGCGCGAAATTCCCCTCGCGCACACGATTGAAGGCCCGGTGCGTCTTGCGGTTCAGTGCCAGGATCAGCGCGACCGTGTGTTCGGCGACAGCATGGGGCGAGTAGGCGGGCACGCGGGCCACGGCAATCCCGGCAGCCGCCGCTGCGCGCAGATCGACATGGTTGAACCCGGCCGAGCGCAGCGCGATCAGGCGCACGCCCATCTGCTCCAGCACCGCGATCACGCTTGCGCCCAGATCGTCATTGACGAAGGCGCAGACCACATCGGCCCCCTGCGCAAGCCGCGCCGTATCGGTATTCAGCCGCGCCTCGTGAAACTGCAGCTCCAGCGTGGCGCCCTGTGCAGCCTCGCGCAGGAACACCATGTCATGCGGTTTGGCACTGAAGATATCGACACGCATCGCAACCCTCTGTTCATCATCCCCGCCCGCACGATAGGTCCTGTCGCACCGGGCAGCAAGTCAGGGCTGATCCGGCGCATCCGGGGTGCTGAAACTGCGGGCAATGGCGCGAAAGGCGGCGATTGTCTCATGGTCGTTATCGTCAAATGCCGGGTCCGAGCTGGTTTTCACGATCACCACCTCGCGCGCGGGGTCGACATAGACATATTGCCCCCAGACGCCGATCGCCGTGAAATCGCCCTGCGGATCCTCGGGGATCCACCATTTGTAGCCATAGCCGAAGGTCCAGTCGCTGGCCGGGTTCTCGCCCGGTTGCAGATGCGCAGCCTCTGGCGTGACCGACGCCCGCACCCAGTCTGCGGGCACAATCTGCCGCCCCTCGCGCGCGCCGCCCTCCAGATACAGCCGTCCGAAACGGGCGTAGTCGCGCAGCGTGGCGTTCAGGCAGCACAGCGCGATCTCGCGGCCCGTACGATCCGTGCTCCATGTCGCATCGGCCTCTGCCCCCATGGGCGCCCAGAGGCGCGTGGCCAGATAGTCTGCGACGCGTTCGCCTGTCGCGGCCTCCAGCAGCAGGCCCAGCGCCATCGTGTCGGAACTGGCGTAAGCGTTGAACGCGCCCGGCGCGCGGATGCTGTGCAGCGCGGCGATGCTGTCCTCGATGGGGGTGCCAAGGGCCATGGCGCGGAAGAACAGCATGTTGATATCCGAGCGCGGGTTGTCGTAATCCTCGTCAAACGCGATGCCCGAGGACATGGTCAGCGCATCCTCGATGGGCACATCCGCATAGCCCGAGTCTGCCAGGGCGGGCACATACTCACCAATCGGGTCGCGGAGCGATGCGATATGGCCTTCGTCCATGGCAATGCCGATCAGCACTGACAGCACCGATTTCGCGACTGACCAGGAGGTGAAGAGCGCGGTGTCATCTGCGCCCTGGCGGTATTCCTCATGCGTGATCGCGCCCCGATGCACGACCAGCAGCCCTGTTGTTTCGGTCCGGTCCAGAAAGGCCGCCAGATCCTGCGTAGTGCCGCCGAAATCATAGCTGTCGGGTAAGGGCTGCGGGGCGCGGTCGAACGCCCAGACATCCGCGCCGCGCGGGACCGCGCGCGCCGGGAATACCGCATCCATATTGCGGAAATTCTCGGCGCGGGTGGCGTCGGAAAACAGGGTGATACCCGCCCAGTAGGGGCTTTGACGCAGCCAGAGGAACCCGGCCAGCCCCAGGATGATCAGCCCGGCCATGGCCCAGCCGAGGAAGCGGAACAGACGTGTCATGATGCAAATCTCCGGTCGGGTCAGTGGGTTTGGGCGGGCCGCAGGATGCGCGCGTTCCACCAGAATATGACAGGGGTGATCAGCGCGGTCGGCCCGAGCCAGATCACCAGTTGCGGCAGGAAGGTCACATTGACGGCGAGGGTCGCGGTGACCGTGGCGATGCTGCCCGCCAACATCCGCGTCAGATGACGCGCGATGCGCGGCTTGCCGGTGACGGGACCCGTCGCCCAGTCGCGCCAGTCTGACAGCGCGAGCGTCAGCCCGATGGCGCCAAACACCATGAGCGTGATCGGCTGTGCCCCGCCGTCCTGCAGCCCCGTCGCGCCAAGCACCAGCATCACCACCCCGGTCAACGCCATCACGCCGCCGGCCAGATGATCGCCCCAGCGCGGGCGGCCATCGCGCAGCACGCCCGCGCGCCAGCCGGTAAAGACCAGATAAAAGCTGAAAACGGCGATCACCAGCAGGAACAGACTGGGCCGGATATAGACCAGCGGAAAGGTCGTCAGCGTGACCACCAGCATGGCAAGCACATAGCCCTGCCCGGCCCGGCGATGCGCAAGGCCGCCCTTGGTCGTGCCCAGCGCCAGCCCGGCGTTGGCAAGGGCCGCGAACCCCGCCAGAATATGCAACATCAGGATTGCGTCGATCATGGTCCAGTCTCCGGTTTGTGTCGGCCCGGACCGGATGGGGCACGGGGAGCGGGCCGCGCAACACAGGCTGCGCAAAGGCATGGAGAATTGCGTGAATGACATGCTAATCTGCACTCGCGATGCGTGAACGACTGACCTTATGGGGCAAATGGCTGGCAGGTCCGGTGACCGTGGCGCTGGTGCTGGGGCTGATCGGTCCGTTCGGCACCTATGCACTGCTGCCGCTTGGGCCTCGGCTGGGTTACTGGCTGGCCGTGGTCGCCCTGAATTGGGTGCTGTGCGATATCGCCGTGCGCGCGGTCGAGCGCGCCATGCCCGACGGGGTCGCACTGCGCCGCATGGCCGTGCCCCTGGCGGGGGCGTTTGCGGCCTCGGTCCCGGCGACGGGGGTCGTGGCGCTGGCGAACGGCCTCTCGGGGATCGGCTGGCCCGACGCGGTGCTGACCCTCTACGGGCAGGTCCTGCTGCTTCTGGCCGCGATCACCCTGCCCGTCTATACGCTGGTCGATCTGCAGGAGACACTGCGCAACGCAGCACCATCAGAACCCGAGGCCATGCCCCGGAACGGGCTGGCCCTGTTTCAGGCGCGTCTGCCACGCCCGCTGGACGGGCAGTTGCTGTGTCTGGAGATGCAGGACCATTATCTGAAAGTGCATACCAGCGCGGGCAGCGAGATGATCCTGTGCCGGATGGAAGATGCCGCGCGCGAACTGGGCCCGCTGGGCCAGCGCGTGCACCGGTCATGGTGGGTGGCCGATGCCGCCCGCGACCGGGTCGAGCGCGCAGGCCAGCGGCTGACGATCCGGCTGTGCAATGGCGCGCAGGTTCCCGTGGGTCGGACCTATCGCCCCGCGCTCAAGGCGGCAGGCTGGATCTGAGCGCAGCGAGTCACTGGCCTGCGGGTGTTTCCGCGTGCCGGAAGCCAGCCCCACGCGCAGATCTTGCAAGATGAAACAGGGGCGTAGGGATATCTGCGCGCGATTAGCCAGGGCGGGGCGCGGATGGGTGATCCCCCGTCGCGCAGTTGTCCGGCCTGATAACCGCGCAGCAGACGCCACGTCATTGCTGCCAGGCGCGTCACGCTGCCCTCTTGAACGCGGGCTGAGCCATGCCCACTGATAAGGAACGGAGCGAATGCAGGGGATGTCACGATGGAATGGTCAGGCTGGTCGCTGAAACTGGGTCGCGTGGCCGGGATCGATCTTTACATGCACGCGACCTTTCCGCTGCTGTTCGTCTGGGTCGGGTTCATCTACTGGGCACAGACCGGCACCGCCGAGGGCGTGCTGTTCGGCCTGAGCTTCATTGCAGTGCTGTTCCTGTGCGTCGTGCTGCATGAATACGGCCATGCCCTGACTGCGCGGCATTATGGGATCGGGACGCGCTACATCACGCTTCTGCCCATCGGCGGGCTTGCCGCGCTGGAGCGGATGCCCAAGGACCCAAGGCAGGAAATCATCGTCGCCATGATGGGCCCTGCGGTCAATGTGGTGATCGCGCTGGGCCTGTTCCTTGTTCTGTCTTTGATCGGCGGCTGGGCCCCGATGGAGATGGACACCCCCCTGATGATGCCCGCGAATTTCCTGCAAAGCGTGCTGTTTGCCAATATCTTTCTGGCCGTGTTCAACATGATCCCGGCCTTTCCCATGGATGGCGGGCGCGTGCTGCGGGCGGCACTCAGCTTCCGCATGGGCCGCGCACCGGCGACGCAGCTTGCCGCCCGCGTGGGCCAGAGTGTCGCGATTGTCTTTGGCCTGATCGGGCTCTTTGGCAATCCGCTGCTGATCCTGATTGCAGTGTTCATCTGGATCGGCGCGGCGGCAGAGGCCGGCGCTTCGGATATCGAGGCGCGGCTGCAACGCAAACCCGTCGCCCGCGCCATGATCACCGATTTCCAGACCCTGCCCCCGGACGCGCCGCTGGCGCGCGCCGTGGACATGACCATCGCGGGCAAGCAGAAGGATTTTCCGGTGCTCTCGGGCGGGCGACTGGTGGGTGTGGCACATCAGACCGCGATCCTGCGCGGGTTGCGCGATCACGGGCTGGCGGGGCGCGTGGGCGATATCATGGCCGTGCCGGTGACGGCAGATGCCACGGCAGAACTGTCGGAACTGATGATGGATCTGCAGCGCGAGGAAGAGGCGCGGCTGGTTTGCGTTCTGGAACGTGGCGCGCTGGTCGGCGTGATCGATATGGAAAATATCTCGGAATTCCTGCGCATTCAGGCGGCCCTGCGCGAGGGTTGACACCGGGCCAGGCGCAGGGCGTAGCCCTGCGCCTCCGAAAGCGGTGCTCTCATGATACCTGCCTCACCGTCTGCGCCCGGATCTATTGCGCCGCTGCCAGGGCAACCCGCCCGGCGCGGCGCATTCTCTCAGGGCCGGGTCACACGCAGGGCGCAGCCCTGCGCCACCGGATCCTCACAGATCCATATAGACATGCTCTTCATCGCGCGCGCCCGGATGGGTGACGGCCCCCAGCCGGGTCGATCCCACCTGCTGGGCGTATTTCCACAGCGCACCCGAGGCATAAATCGTCTTGCGCGGGCCTGACCAGGCTTCCTTGCGCCGGGCCAGTTCCTCATCCGGCAGGTCAACGCTCAGGCTGCCGCTCAGCGCGTTGATGGTGATGACATCGCCATCGCGCAACAGCGCGATCGGGCCGCCATGCGCGGCCTCGGGGCCGACATGGCCCACGCAGAACCCGCGCGTCGCCCCCGAAAAGCGACCATCCGTGATCAGCGCCACCTTCTTGCCGCGCCCCTGCCCGCTGATGGCGGCAGTGGTGGCCAGCATCTCGCGCATGCCGGGGCCGCCTGCGGGGCCCTCATTGCGGATGACGATTACCTCGCCATCATTGTATTCGCGCGCCTTGACGGCGGCAAAAGCCTCTTCCTCGGATTCGAACACGCGTGCAGGCCCGGAGAAGACCTGTTCCTCCTCGCTCATGCCCGCGACCTTCACGATGGCGCCTTCGGGGGCCAGATTGCCCTTCAGCCCGACAACGCCCCCGGTTTGCGTGATGGGCGCAGTGACCGGATGGATCACGCGGCCATCGGCCTCGCGCTCCACGCGGTCAAGCTCTTCGCCGATGCTGCGGCCCGTGACGGTCATGCAATCCTCATGGACCAGCCCGGCGCGGCGCAACTCGTTCATCACCACGGGCACCCCGCCGGATTCATACAGATCCTTGGCGACATATTTCCCGCCCGGTTTCAGGTCCACGAAATAAGGTGTGTCACGGAAAATGTCGCAGACATCCATCAGGTCGAAATCGATCCCGGCCTCATGCGCGATGGCGGGCAGGTGCAGCCCGGCATTGGTGGACCCGCCCGTGCAGGCCACGACACGCGCGGCATTCTCCAGCGATTTGCGGGTGACGATATCACGGGCGCGGATGTTGCGCTCGATCAGTTGCATGACCGCCACGCCAGACGCTTCACAATACTGATCGCGCGATTCGTAGGGTGCAGGCGCGCCGCTGGAATTGGGCAGCGCCAGACCGATGGCCTCGGACACGCAGGCCATCGTGTTGGCAGTGAACTGCCCGCCACAGGCCCCGGCCGAAGGGCAGGCCACACGCTCCAGGATCGCCAATTGCGCATCAGAGTAATTGCCCGCCTGATGCTGGCCCACAGCCTCGAACACATCCTGCACGGTCACGTCGCGGCCATCCAGTCGCCCCGGCAGGATCGAACCGCCATAGATGAACACCGAAGGCGTGTTCAGCCGCACCATGGCCATCATCATCCCCGGCAGCGACTTGTCACACCCCGCCAACCCCACCAGCGCGTCATAGCAATGCCCGCGCATGGTCAGTTCGACCGTATCGGCAATCGCCTCGCGCGAGGCGAGGCTGGAGCGCATCCCCTCATGCCCCATGGCGATCCCGTCCGTAACCGTGATGGTGGTGAATTCGCGCGGCGTGCCCTGCCCCATCTTGACGCCATGCTTGACCGCCTGCGCCTGCCGGTTCAGCGCGATGTTACAGGGCGCGGCCTCGTTCCAGCAGGTGGCGACACCGACCCAGGGCTGGTGAATTTCTTCCTCGGAAATCCCCATCGCATAGAAATAAGATCGATGCGGCGCCCGCGCCGGGCCTTCGGTCACATGGCGTGACGGCAGGCGGGACTTGTCGAAACGGTTCTGGCTCATGGGGGTCCTCCCGATACTGAATTCCCCAACGGGATACCTGCGCCGCCCCCTCGGGGCAAGCGGCAAACCGGCCCTTCCGCCCTCTGCGCGCGCCCCCGCATCTGCCCCCGGCGGCCCGGCGCGCGCGCGGATGTGGCAAGCAAACGCCCGGAACGGGCGTGCAGCGAGGGTTGGGTGGGCGGGCCACATCTGCGCGCGCGCCGGGCCGCCGGGCCAATGTCAGCGATCCGCGCTTTCGGGCAGTGCCTTTTCCCTGCGCTCCTGCAAGCGGCGGGTCAGCCAGTCCGGGTCCATCTCGGGAACCGAGGACAGCAGCAGATCGGTATAGGGTGCATGCGGCGGGGTGAAGATCTCTTCCTTCCGGCCCTGCTCGACCACCCGGCCCTTCTGCATCACCACCACATCATCGGCAATCGCCCGGACGGTCGCCAGATCATGGGTGATGAACATATAGGCCAGATCGAACTCGCTTTGCAGCTTGTCCAGGAGCCGCAGGATCCCCTCGGCCACGATCTGATCCAGCGCCGATGTCACCTCATCACAGATGATGAAGCGCGGCTCGGCGGCGAGTGCCCGCGCGATCCCGATGCGCTGTTTCTGCCCGCCCGACAATTCCGACGGCAGGCGGTCGATATAGTCATCGGGTTCCAGTTCGATCAGATGCAGCAATTCGCGGATGCGTTCGGTCAACGCGCGCCCGCGCAGGCCCAGATACATCTGCGCCGGACGCCCGATCAGCTTGCGCAGGCTCAGCTTGGGGTTCAGCGCGGTATCGGCCATCTGATAGATCATCTGGGCATGGCGCAACTGATCGCGCGTACGTGCCCGGTAGCCTGGCGGCAGCGCCGCGCCCTCGAACACCACCTCGCCGCGTTGCGGTGGCAGCAGCCCCGTGATGACCCGCGCCGCAGTCGATTTGCCCGAGCCGGACTCGCCCACAACCGCGACCGTGCGGCGCGGGAAAATGTCGAAACTGACATCCTGCAGCACTTTGACCTTGCCATAGGCGGCGGTCACCTTGCGCACGGAGACAACGGGCTGCCCTTGCGGCGCGGGCTGCGCCTCGCGCTGGAACCCGCGCACGGCCCAGAGCGATTTGGTGTAATCCTGTTGCGGTGCCGCCAGCATGGTAGCGGTGTCCGCCTCTTCGACCTCATCGCCTTTCAGCAGGATCTTGATGCGGTCGGCCATCTGCGCGACCACAGCCAGATCATGGGTGATATAGATCGCGGCAGTGCCGAATTGCTCCACAATGTCCCGGATCGCGGCCAGAACCTCGATCTGGGTGGTCACATCCAGCGCCGTCGTCGGCTCGTCAAAGATAATCAGGTCGGGACGGCAGGCCATGGCCATGGCCGTCATCGCGCGTTGCAACTGCCCGCCGGATACCTGATGCGGATAGCGAAACCCGATCGTGTCGGGATCGGGAAGCTGCATCTTGCGATACAGGTCCACCGCGTCGCGCTCGGCCTCGGACCGGCCCATGACGCCGTGGCGCACCGGGCCTTCGCAATACTGTTCCATCAGCTTGTGGGCGGGGTTGAAACTCGCCGCCGCCGATTGCGCGACATAGGCGATACGCTTGCCATGCAGACGGCGCAGTGTCTCGCGGCTGACCTTGCGCAGATCCATCCCGTCGAATTCGATGGTCCCGCCCGAAATGCGGCAGCCATCGCGCGCAAAGCCCATCGCCGCCAGCCCGATGGTGGATTTTCCCGCCCCGGATTCGCCGATCAGGCCCAGCACCTCGCCCTTGTTCAGCGTCAGATCGACGCCATTCACGATGGGCAGCCAGTCATCACCGGATTTGCCCTCGATCCGCAGATCGCGCATCTGCAGCAGGAGGTCTTTCTCGCTCATTGCCTCACTCCTTCAGCCCGCTGGCGCGGTAGAGCTGCCAGTCAACGACGAAATTCACGGCCACAGTCAGAAGCGCGATGGCGCCCGCGGGCAGCAGCGGCGTGATGTCCCCGAAGGTGATCAGCGTGGCATTCTCGCGCACCATGGACCCCCAGTCGGCCGTGGGCGGCTGGATGCCCAGCCCCAGAAACGACAGCGCCGAGATCGACAGGAACACGAAACAGAATCGCAGTCCGAATTCGGCGACCAGCGGCGCGGTGACATTGGGCAGGATCTCCCGCGTGATCAGATACCCCAACCCTTCGCCGCGCAGGCGCGCGGCCTCGATGTAATCCATCACGACGACCCCTTCTGCGACAGCGCGCGACAGGCGGAAGACGCGGGTGGAATCGATCACCGCGATCACGACGATCAGCGTCAGGATCGAGGTGCCGAAGATCGTCAGCAGCAGAAGCGCAAAGATCAGCGACGGTATCGCCATCAGCACATCCACCAGCCGCGAAAGGC
>REDZ01000121.1 GCA_007695345.1 Paracoccaceae bacterium
CGCGCAGCGCCATCAGGCCCGGCATCTCTGTCTCGGCAATCGCGATTTCCTTGCGACCATATTCGGCCAGCGACAGATCACGGATAATGTAGTCCTTGGGCATGCTCACCCCTCCTAAATGCAGGAACTGCTCGCGCGGCGCTTAGCACCCGCGACCCTAGCCGACAAGATGCGCGCAAAGTGTCGCGCATCAAGTGTCATTTGCGATTGTAGCACGAAGCTCTATCTGCGATTGTCATCCTCATGTGGTCAAGAGTTTCTGACGCGATGACACACCCTGTCCCACATGCGCCCGCCCGTGCGCCTACATGGCGTGTGTACGGGGTTATGGGGGCGGTCGCCGGTCTGGCAGTCGCTATTGCCGGCCCGGTCTGGGCACTGGATGACCTGCGGATCAATTTTCAGGGCGACGATTCGGCGCTTGAAACCGCGCTGACGCGCGCCTCGCTGCTCGCCGCGGCGCGAGATGAAGGGCTCGAGGATGATTTCGAGCTGTTCACGATTGCCCGTGCCGAATACGGTCAGTTGATCGGCATTTTCTATGAGGCGGGGTTCTACGCCCCCGAAATCTCGGTCCGGATCGATGGGCGAGAGGCCGCCGATATCTCGCCTCTGAACCCGCCATCTCAGATCGGCACGATCGAGCTGACCCTGACGCCGGGGCCCGCCTTCGTGTTCGGGCAGACTCAGCTGGGACCGGTGACCGAAGGAACCGAACTGCCTGCCGGTTTTGCCACGGGAGAGCCCGCGCGCAGCACGATCATCCGTGATGCCGCGGGCGAGGCCGTCGATGGCTGGCGCGATCAGGGCCATGCCAAGGCCGAGCCGTTGGAACAGGACATCACCGCCCGCCACCCGCCGGGCGAGCTGGATGTCGCCGTGCAGATCCAGCCGGGCCCGCGCCTGCGTTTCGGGTCATTGCGCCCCGAGGGGCAGCGTCGCACCCGCGCACGCAGGATAGTCGCCATCGCCGGGCTGCCCGAGGGCGAGGTCTTTTCCCCCGAAGAGGTGCGTCGCGCCGCCGCCCGGCTGCGCCGCACCGGCACCTTTGCCTCTGTTGCGCTGCGCGAGGCCGAAGACCCCAACCCCGATGGCACCCTCGATATCAGTGCGGCCGTGGTCGAGGCACCGCGCCGCCGGATCGGCGGCAGTATCGAATACGATACCGAGGCGGGCGGCAAGGTCACCGCCTTCTGGCTGCATCGCAACCTGTTCGGCGGGGCCGAGCGCTTTCGGATCGAGGGGATGATCAGCGGGCTTGGTGCGCGCAGCGGCAGGCCGGATTACCGCCTGGCGACGACCTTCGCGCGCCCCGCAACCATAACGCCCGACACGACCTTGAATCTGGGTGCCGTGATCGAGACGGAGCGCGAAGACGATTTCGAGGCAGAGCGCATTCGCCTTGATGTCGGGCTGGAGCATCGGTTCAGCAATGAACTGACCTTTGGTGCGGGTATCGGTGTGTTGCTGGAGCGCGCGAAATTCGGCCCCGATCTGGAAACCGAACGCGATTTTCGCCTGCTTCTGCTGCCGCTGGACGTGACCTGGGACCGGCGGGACAATGAAAACGCCCCCACCACCGGCACATTCCTGCGCGGTGAGGTGACGCCCTTTATCGGCGCGCGCGGGTCCGATAGTGGCGCGCGGGCCTATGCTGATCTGCGCGCCTATCGCGGCTTTGGCGAGGATGATCGCGTCGTTCTGGCCGGGCGGGCGCAGGCAGGCGCTGTCTTTGGCTCTGCGCTGGATCGGACGCCGCGCGATTTCCTGTTCTACTCGGGCGGCAGTGGCACCGTGCGCGGCCAGCCCTTCCGGTCGCTCGGGGTTACCTCGGATGGCGTGCGCTCGGGGGGGCGCGGTTTTGCGGCACTTTCGGCCGAAGCGCGAGTGCGCGCGACCGAGAATATCGGCGTCGTCGCCTTTGCCGATGCGGGCCGCGTGTCGGACGGGCCGATATCCGGCGGCTCGGACTGGCACGCCGGGGCAGGGCTGGGCTTGCGCTACAACACGCCGGTCGGGCCGCTGCGGGTGGATATCGCCCAACCGGTTGCGGGTGATACGGGTCGCGGTGTTCAGTTGTATCTCGGGATAGGGCAGGCGTTCTGATGCGGTTTCAGGCACTTCTGCTCTGGGTTCTGTGCACGGTGTTCGTGCTGGATATATCCCCCGCATCGGCGCAGTTTCTGGACCGTTTGCTGCCCGGACGGTCCGAAAGTGACGAGGGGTTTCTGACCCGCACCTTGCAGGAAAGCCTGTCAGGCAGTGGCCGCGAAGTGCGGATCACCGGGTTTCAGGGGGCGCTGTCCTCGCGCGCGACGTTTCAGACAATGACCATCGCCGATGATGATGGTGTCTGGCTGACCATCGAAGGTGGCGCGATGCAGTGGAACCGCTCGGCGCTGTTCCAGCGGCGCATTGATATCGGGGAACTGTCGGCAGACCGTATCACGGTCGAGCGCGCGCCCCTTGGTGATGAACCCGAACCTGGCGAAGATCTGGTCCGCCGCCTGGAATTTGAGTTGCCGGAACTGCCAGTTTCGGTCCGACTGGGCGTGCTGAGTGTGGAGGAAGTCGTGTTGGCGCCTGCACTACTGGGTCAGGAATTGCGCGCCAGCGTCAACGGCACCGCGCAACTGGCCGGTGGCGAGGGCAGCGCGGAATTGGAAGTCGAGCGTCTGGACGATGTGGCCGGGCGCTTTGCGATTGATGGTGAATTCTCGAACGACACCCGCGTTCTGCGCCTTGACCTGCGCGCAGAGGAAGACCCAGGTGGCCTGGCTGTCAGCCTGCTGGATATTCCCGGCGCGCCCTCGGTCAATCTGGAGATTGCGGGCGAGGGGCCCATCGACACATTTGCCGCCGATATCCGGCTGGCCACGGATGGCGAGGACCGGGTCACGGGCGATTTCGAACTGCAGACCACCCGCCCCGGTGTGGCGCAGGCGATCCGGCTGGATCTGGGGGGCGATCTGCGTCCCTTGCTGCAACCCGAGTTCCATCCCTTTTTTGGCGCTGAATCACGGCTTCGGACCGAAGCGCAGCGTTTCGAGGATGGGCGCCTGTCGCTGGATGAGCTGGAAATCCGCACCGACAAGCTGGGCCTGCGCGGGGCCTTGGCGCTGGGTGCCGACCAGTTCCCGGAATTCATCGACCTGCGCGGCGAGATTGCGTCGCGCGACGGGTCGCGCGTGGTCTTGCCGGTTGCGGGCGGGACCACCAGCATTGAGTCAGCCGAACTGCAACTGGGGTTCGATGCCTCGGTCGATGAGGACTGGACGCTGATCGCGGAATTGCTGGGCTTCGACAATGAGGATTTTCAGGTCGAACAATTATCCGTGGACGGGATCGGCCGGATTTCGACCCAGGGGTTTGGCGAGGATATCGATGTTGTCGATGCGCTGATCGATTTCTCGACCCTCGGACTGTCCGCGCGCGACCCGGCCATCGCCGAGGCGCTGGGCCCGGCTGTGTCAGGCTCGATTGCGCTGCTGTGGCGCGAGGGGCGGCCCCTGTTGCTGCCGGGCTTCCAGATTGAAGGGCGCGATTATGCGCTGAATGGCCGGGGGCAGCTGGATGATGGTGTGATCGACCTGAACGCGCAGGCCAATTTCCGAGATGTTTCGCGCCTGTCGATGCTGGCGGACCGGCCACTTTCGGGGGCGGTGCGCGCGCAGG
Organism: Paracoccaceae bacterium; assembly: GCA_007695345.1. Taxonomy (GTDB): domain Bacteria; phylum Pseudomonadota; class Alphaproteobacteria; order Rhodobacterales; family Rhodobacteraceae; genus Roseinatronobacter. The sequence goes on from REDZ01000121.1 coordinate 3,676, forward strand.
TCGCGGGATCGCTGGGGCCGCAGCGCGACCGGTTTCAGGTGTCGGCTGAACTGTCGGGCCAGGACCTGACGATAGATCAGGCCGAAGTGGACGCGTTGCTGGCCGGGCGTAGCGTGATCGCGCTGGAGGCATCGGGTCAGGGTGGCACGATTAATCTGGAGAAGCTGGAAGCGACGGCGCGGACTTTGCGCGCGGAATTGTCCGGGCTGGTCACGTCTGATGATGTCGATCTGAGCGGCGAGCTGGATTTCGCCGATCTGACGGTGCTGGGTGGCGATTTCGGGGGCGCGATGGACGCGCGGATCAGTCTGCGCGGCGAGTCCGAGCGTGAGCGGCTGCGTCTGGACGCCATGACCCGCGATCTGACAGTCGGCCAGGCCGAGGCCAATCGCCTGCTACGCGGCGAGACGCGGCTGATGCTGTCGGGCCAGCGCGACGGGCTTGCCTTTGATCTGCAGGCGCTGGAGCTGCGCAATTCCGCACTCAGCCTCGATGCGTCGGGGCGCTATGAGGCGGGCGCCTCGCGTCTGCTGGCGGATCTGCAACTGCCCAGCCTGACCGCGATCCGCCCGGAACTGGCGGGCAGCGTTCAGGGCCGTCTGCAGGTCGAGGAAGATGGCGACACGCGGCGCGCGTCGCTCGATGCCTCGGCGCAGGGGCTGCGCGCGGGGGCTGATGCGGCCAACACACTTCTGGCCGGGCGGCAGGAACTGACCGCATCGGTTGTGCAGCGCCCCGACACGATCCTGCTTGAGAATCTGCGCCTGAGCGGGCCGCAACTGAACGCCACTGTCTCTGGCGAACTGGTCGACGGCCTGCCCAGCTTGCAGATCGACGGACGGCTGAACAATCTGGCCCTGCTGGTCCCGGGTATAGAGGGGCCGGTCACGCTGGGTGGCACAGCACGCGGGCAGGGCGATGGCTATGCGCTGAACCTGTCGGCCAGTGGTCCGGCAGGTGTGCAGGCGCAAGTGTCAGGCACGATCAGCGATGATCTGCGCGGCGATCTGCGGGTACAGGGCAGCACCGATCTCGCCCTGATCAATCCGCGCATCGAACCGCGCTCCATACAAGGGCCGGTCAGTTTTGACGCCAGGCTGAATGGTCCGCTTGCCCTGTCATCCGTGTCCGGCAGCGCCGAAGGATCGGGCATCATGCTTGTGCTGCCCCAGCAGAACCTGCGCATGACCGATATTTCCATGCAGGCGCAACTGTCCGGCGGGCGCGCGACTTTGGATGCGCGTGGCAATTCCGCCAATGGCGGGAATTTCACGCTGGGTGGGGATATCAATATCGATGGCCAGCCCGAGGGTGATCTGCGCATGAGCCTGAACGCCCTGCGCATCGTGGACCCGCAACTGTTCGAGACCGAAATCAGCGGCACGCTGGGCATTCGCGGCCCGCTGACACGCGGCCCCGCGATCTCGGGTAACCTGCAGCTTGACCGGACCGAGATCCGCATTCCGCGCGTCGGGCTGGCTGGACGCGGGTTCATTCCGCCCAATATTAGCCATGTCGGGGAACGCCCCGAATCGCGCGTAACGCGCGAACGGGCAGGCATTTTTCAGGGCGAAACGCATGGCCGCACCCCCTTTCCGCCTTCGCTCGATATCTCGATCGATGCGCCCAACCGGATATTCATTCGCGGCCGCGGGCTGGATGCCGAACTGGGCGGCAGCCTGCGCCTGACCGGCACCACGGCAGATATCATCCCCATCGGGCAATTCGGTCTGATCCGGGGGCGTCTGGACCTGCTGGGCAACCGGTTCACGCTGAACGAAGGTTTCGCCAGCATGCAGGGCGATCTGATGCCTTTCGTGCGGCTGGTCGCGTCCACCGAGCGCGAAGGCGTGGTGGCGCGAATCGTTCTCGAAGGGCCGGCCAATGCGCCGGAGATCCTGTTCGAATCGACGCCCGAGCTTCCACAGGAAGAGGTCGTGTCGCTGCTGCTGTTCGGACGCGGCTTCGAGACACTTTCGGTGTTTCAGGCCGCGCAGCTCGCCTCTTCGCTGGCAACGCTGTCGGGGCGCAGCGAAGGGATCATGGAACGCGTGCGCCGCAATGTCGGGCTGGATGATCTGGACGTGCGCACGAGCGAAGATGGCGAAACCACCGTCCGGCTGGGGCGCTATCTGACCGAACGTATCTATACCGATGTCGAGGTCAGCCCCCAGGGCAGCACTGAAGCGTCGATCAATATCGACCTGACTTCGTCGCTGACCGCACGCGGGCGTGTGGATAATGAAGGACGCAGCAGCGTCGGGCTGTTTTTTGAGCGCGATTACTGAGGGAAAATCACCATGGATGATGCCGCTGCACTTGCAGGCAAGGCTGTCCTGATCACTGGCGCCAGCCGCGGTATCGGGGCAGAGGCCGCGCGCGCGTTCGCGCAGGCCGGGGCGCATGTCGGGATCGCTGCGCGCTCGACGGGGGCGCTGGAAGCGCTGGCGCAGGAAACCGGTGCGGCGCCGATCGCCTGCGATGTCGCCGATTTCGCTGCGGTCGAGGGGGCGGTTGCGGGAATGCTGGAGCGTTTCGGGCGGCTGGATGTGCTGATCAACAATGCCGGTGTGATTGATCCCATCGCGCCGCTCTCCAGTGCTGACCCGGATGAATTTGGCGCGCTTGTAGACATCAACCTGAAGGGCGTGTTTCACGGAATGCGCGCGGCGCTCCCGGCGATGATGCAGCAGGGCGGGGGCACGATCATCACGATCGGGTCCGGCGCGGCGCATAACCCGCTGGAAGGCTGGGGTGCCTATTGCGCGTCGAAATCGGCGGCGCTGATGCTGACCCGCGTTGCGGATATCGAGGCGCGTGGCCGCGATGTGCGCGTCATGAGCCTGTCGCCCGGCACGGTAGCCACGGATATGCAGCGCACGATCCGTGACAGCGGGATCAATGCGGTCAGCCGTCTTGACTGGTCAGCTCATATCCCGCCCGACTGGCCCGCGCGCGCGCTGGTCTGGATGTGTTCGGCAGATGCGGATGACTGGGTCGGGCGCGAAGTGTCGCTGCGCGATGACGGGATTCGCAAGCGGATAGGCCTGTCGGCATGATCCGCGCGGCGCAGGTCGGGGCCACGTGCACCCTGACCCTTGACCGAACAGACAAGGCGAACGCACTGGACAGCACGATGCTGCAGGCGCTTATCGACGGGGTTGATGCCGCCAGCGATGCGGGCGCGCGTGTGCTGGTATTGACCGGCCACGGCAAGGTGTTTTCCGCCGGTGCCGATCTGGATGCCGCGCGGCAGGGGCTGGCCAGCTCGCCACTATGGGAAGAGCTGTCGGCGCGGATCGCATCCTTTGCCGGATTGAGCATCGCTGCGCTGAACGGCACTGTCGCCGGCGGCGCGTGCGGGATGGTCCTTGCCTGCGATCTGCGCATTGCCCCGCGTCGGGCCAAGCTATTCTACCCGGTCATGAAGCTGGGCTTTCTGCCGCAGCCATCGGACCCGGCGCGGCTGGTGGCGCTGGTGGGGCCTGCGCGGGCGAAACTGATCCTGATGGCAGGGCTGAAGGTCAGCGCGGAAGAGGCGCAGGGCTGGGGCCTGATCGACCGCATCTGCGATGATAACGGGCTGGACGCGATGGTGCAGGCGCTGTCCGCCGATGTGTTGTCCGCGCCGGATGGCCATGTTTCTGCGATCAAACGCCTCATCCCGTCATATTCGGCTGTGTCAAAGGGCGCGGTTTAGCTAGACAAAGGGCATGATCGCGCGGTTGCGGATATTCTTTGCGCTGATGCTGGCGCTGACGCTGGGCCTGGGCAGCCTGACGCACGCGCTTGCGCGCCATCAGGCCGCAGGCGCGCAGACAATGGTTATCTGCACAGGCTACGGGCTGGTGCAGATCACGCTGGATGCCAATGGCAACCCGGTCGAGCAGAGCTTGCCTTGTCCCGATTGCATTCTGGGCGCGGGCGCCTTGCTGGTGGCCATGCCTGCCATGACGTGCCCGGATACGTTCAGCGCCTGGGCCGCGCCAGTTTCCGGCATTGTGGCGCGATCCGGGGCCGGGTACCTGTGGCCCCCGTCGCGGGGCCCGCCGTTGCTTGTCTAGAGACGAGTTTCGGAAATCTCAGACAAGGACAAGACGATGAAAACCCGATTTCTTGCGGCCTCTGTTGTCGCCCTGTTTGCCGTGCCTGCACTTGCGTCGGACGGCATCCGGATCACCGACCCCTTTGCGCGCTCTGCCCATGGGATGTCGCAATCAGGCGCGGCCTTCATGACCATAGAGAACCATGGAGTCACTGACCGCCGCCTGATCGCTGCCCGCTCGGACGCGGCGGCGCGTGTCGAACTGCACACCCATGTCGAGGATGATGAGGGTGTGATGCGCATGGTCGAGGTCGAGGAGTTCCTGATCCCTGCCCATGGCACCCATGCGTTGGAGCGTGGGGGTGACCATATCATGTTCATGGGGATCGCGCAGTCCTTTGACCACGGGGCCGAAGTCAGTGTCACGCTTGTATTCGATGATGGGGCAGAGATGGAACTGATTGTCCCGGTCGATCTGGAACGCGGGGCCGATCATGGGCATTCCGGCAGTCAAGATGACGACCATGGGCATTCCGATTCGCATGACTGAAACGGACAAAGCCTGACAGATTACTCATCTGAAACGGCTGCGCCCTGTCCATGATGGACAGGGCGCAGCTATGTCCGATTGGCTGGCTGTGACCGCTCAGCTTGTGCAGCGCGCCTCGGCGGCTGCGCCAAAGGCCCGGTAGCGCGTCCAGAACGCGTTGTCGCGGTCGCTTTTGGACATGCGAACATCCTGCGCGAGTTGCGGATCGCGGAAGAACCGCGCAGCGCGGCGCTGTTCGGCGCGTGTCAGCGATTGCCTAGCTACCGAATCGATGCAGCGGCACAGGGCGCGAGTGGCCTGTGGCCGGTCAGAGCGCAGGCAGGCGCTCTCGATCGGGCCGGCACTGGCAATGGTGGGAATGACGGGCGCGATCAGCGCGGCGGCGACTGCTGCGAAAAGAATACGTTTCATCTGCCTCTCAGTTTCCTGTCTTGTTGGCGCGCCCCAGCCGCCCATGTTCTCTGGCCGTGCAGAGCCGCGCTTCATTTTGCCTCTGAGTAGTTAACACTGAAATAATAGCAGAAACCGGCGCCGCAGCGCGACCGTTTTTGTCCCCTGGCGCAAAATGTCTCACCCCACTTTGCAGGCATGTCAGATATTGCGCGCGCTGCGTGGCGGAACACAAGCCATGCCATCCAGAGTGTGCTGTCTGCCTCACACCACAGCCTACCCCCGAACCAACGCGTCGCGAATCACCGCAGTTCGACCCCGGTCAGCAAACTGCCGGACAGAAACGCGAAGCGCCCAGAGAACGCGGCGCCCGTGACAAAGCCTGGCACATCGGTGTTCAAATCTGCTTGGAAAGTGCCCTCGTTCAGGTCGATCTGCAATGTGATGGCGTGGAATTCGAGCATGGTCCGGCTGAGCGGATATTGCGCCTTGTAGACCGCTTCCTTTGCCGAAAAGACCAGCTTGGCGAAATGGCCCCGCTGTGACGGTCCCAACGTGGCGAGCCAGTTCATTTCAGCCGTGGTGCAGATTTCGGGCCACAAGGCAGGCTCGACCGGGTTCAGCGGTTCGATATCCAGCCCCAAGCTGCGGATATCCGGGTCATCGCTGACAACGGCCAGACAATCGCGCGCCGAATGCGTGATCGATCCGATCAGGCCAGCGGGCCAGATCGGGGCGCGATCCTCGGCCTGCAAGACGGGGCGCGGGGGGTGGCCCAGCAATTCCATCGCATCGCGCGCGGCCTTTCGGCCTGCGCCGAATTCGCGTGCGCGTGCGGGGCTGACCTGTTCAACCGACAGCACCTCATCCCCGATCAGGCGGGGCATGGCGGCGCGAGGGTCGGCCCAGGCCAGCGCAACCCGTTCGGAAAAGAGCGGGCGCGCGAATTCAAGAAAGGCGAATTTCTGCTGTATCATCTCTGCCCCACCCGTGCTGCCCGTGCCGCGCGTCTGCGGGCCATGATGCTGTTCCGGTCCGTCGCGGGCGGAGTTCCTGACGGTGCGTCGGCTTTTGCACCTGTCGTCGGCAGGGGAGTGACCTTTGCCTGCGCGGGTGCGGCTGATTGGCTGTCCAGATGCCGCACCAGATCACCGAGGACCGGAAAGCGGAATACATCGGTGATCGACATGGCGGGGCGGTTCAGGGCTGTGCGAATCTCGCGATGCGCCTGCACTGCCAGTAGTGAATGGCCGCCAAGGTTGAAGAAATTATCGGACGCGCTGACCTGCGCCAGCCCCAGAACATCGCACCAGATGCGCGCGACCGTGGCATGGGTGTCGTTGCCTGCGGCGCTGGTCCCGACTGCAGGCGCGGGCTTGGGCTCGGCACCCGCGCCCGGTGCCGGCAGGGCCTTGCGGTCGATTTTCTTGTTGGGGGTCATGGGCATGGTCGAAACCGGCACCAGATGGGTGGGCAGCATATGCGCGGGCAGCGCGCGCGCCAGTGCCGCGCGCAGATCGCCCATCGGGCTGCCGGTGTAATAGCCCACCAGACGCAGATCGCCTGGCTGATCCTCGCGTGCGATGGCCACGGCCTGCGTGATGCCCGGCTGCGCGGCGAGCGTGGCCTCGATCTCGCCCAGTTCGATTCGGTGGCCACGTATCTTGACCTGATGATCCACTCGGCCCAGAAAATCGATCCCGCCCTGCGCGTTTCGGCGCACCAGATCGCCCGTGCGGTAGATGCGGCCCGAGCCGTTCGGGTCGGGCAGGAAGCGCTCTGCGGTCAGATCGGGGCGGTTCCAGTAGCCGCGTGTCACCCCGTCGCCGCCGATGAACAATTCGCCCTCGGCCCCGACGGGCAGGGGGCGCAGGCTGTCATCCAGCACATGCAGTTGCGTATTGGCGATGGGCCGCCCGATGCCCACAGTCCCGGCACCGCCGGTGGTGGGGGTGGTCGAGGACCAGATCGTCGTTTCCGTCGGGCCATACATGTTCTGCACCGGCTGACCGGTCAGCCCGGCAATTTCCTGCGCCAGCGTGCCAGGCAACGCCTCTCCCCCCAGCAGGATATTGGGGACATGGGCCAGCGCCGCGCGGGCCTCATCATTCAGGGTCAGCATCCGCGCCATGGACGGCGTGCATTGCAGATGCGTGACCTTGTGACGGTGGATCTGCGCCGCGATCGAGAAATCATCCTCGGCCAGATCCAGCCCGGCATTGGCGCGCTGGACCACTTCGGCCAGCGGATAGAGAGCTTCAAGAACCTGCTCGGTCCCGATGCCATAATCGATCAGGCAGGCCACTTCGGTCACGCCGATGGCCTTGATCTGCTCGACCCGCGCCAGACAATCCTCGACCGTGCCGAACAGGCCCGAATCCTCGAAATACCGGTTGAAGGCATAGTCCAGGATGCCCTCGACCTCATCCTCGGACAAGGTGGAGAGGTCGATATCCATGGGGTTCTTCGCGCCCTCGGGCCGTTTGAAGGCCGGGAAGGCCCAGGCATATTGCTTGACCAGCGCCGCCGCAGCCTTGAGGTAGGATTTCATCGGCCCGCGCGCGATTTCGCGGGCATGTTCGCGGTCGCGGGCGACGAATGTGTGCAGCATCAGCGTTACGGTGAAATCGGCAGGGTCATGCCCCGCCTCGCGCAGGGCGTCGTGATAAATGGCGATCTTGCCCTCGACCTCGGCAACTGTCTGGCCCAGCAGATGGGTCAGCACATGCGCGCCCAGGCGCCCGGCCTCGCGCCATGTCTCGGGGTTGCCGGCGGTGGTCAGCCAGATGTTCAACTCCTTTGACACCGGGCGCGGCAGGGTCTGGACCGGCACCATGCCGTCGCCCTTGTCAAACTCGACCGTCTCGCCGCGCCACAGGCGGCGCAGCGTGTCGAGCGTCTCGAACATCGCGGGCTTGTTGTTGGGCGGACGATTCTCGGGGCGGATGACAAAATCGACCGGGTGCCAGCCAGAGGCAATGCCGATCCCCGTGCGCCCATCGGTCAGATTGTCGATCATCGCCCATTCTTCGGCGATGCGGACGGGATGGTGCAGCGGCACAACGCAGGACCCCGCGCGCACGGCAATATTGTGTGTGACGGCGGCCACGGCTGCGCCCGACACGGACGGGTTCGGGAACGGGCCGCCAAAGGCATGGAAATGTCGCTCTGGCGTCCAGACCGCGCAAAAGCCGTGCGTATCGGCGAATTTCGCGCCTTCCAGCAGCAGGCGGTATTTCTGCGGCCCTTCGCCATCATCATTGCCCCAATACATGAGGCTGAAATCCATGCCCTTGTCCGACAGCGAAATAGGCGCACGCGACACCATGGCGCGGTCCTCGTCCCCCATCAGCACGACCTTGAACCCGCGCGCCAGTGTCCAGAACAGCTCCAGCACCGAGATATCGAAGCTGAGCGAGGTCACGGCCAGCCAGACACCCGGCGGATCATGCCGGATATGCTGGTCCATGCCTGCGAAGAAATTGGCGACATTGCCGTGTTCGACCATCACACCCTTGGGCAGCCCGGTCGAGCCAGAGGTGTAGATCAGATAGGCAAGATGGTCGGGGGTGACTTGCGTTGTGGGGTTGGTGTCGGGCGCTTGGTCCAGCCGCGCATCCGTGTCGATCTGCAGCACCTGTGCCGTGTGGCCGGGCAGCGACGGCACAAGCGCGTGTTCGGTGACGATGACAGGGGCGCCCGAGTCGGAGAGGACATGCGCCAGCCGGTCGGCGGGGTAGCTGGGGTCCATGGGCACATAGGCCCCCCCGGCCTTGAGGATTCCCAGCGCGCCGATCAGCAATTGTGGCCCGCGCGTTGTGCAGAGCGCGACAGGCGTATCGGGCGTCACGCCCATCCCGATCAGCAGATGCGCGACGCGGTTTGCGCGGGCGTTCAACTCGGCATAGGTCAGGCTTTGCGCCTCATGCGTGAGCGCGACGGCATCGGGCGTGCGCGCACCCTGCGCCTCGAACGCGTGGTGCATGCAGATGCGGTCATAGGCAGTCGCGGTGTTGTTCAGCGCATCCTCGCCCTCGGGCGTGTCTGGGGTCGTTTCCATGCGCGCTTTCAAGGCAAGCGCCTCTTCCAGATGCGCGGGGTCGTGGCGCAGGCAGCCCGCCCCGAGATCGAGCACCAGCGCCGCTTCGGGCGCCTCTGCGCCGTCACAGATGGCAACGGAGGGCGGTGCAAGCGGTCCCATTTGCGGGTCGCGCGCAGCGATATCACGGGCGAAACCGGGTGCGCGCTGGGCGAGGGTCAGGCGGTCTGCGATCGCGTCTGCCAGCGCCGCATGGCCGGGGTCTGCCTGCAGCGGCACCCATGTGGCGATATGATGGGGTGCGGCGCGGTGCTGCGCGGCAATCGCGGCCGTGTGGTAGGCGAAATCGAGTGGGGCAGTGCCGTGCTGCGCCGCCAGCGCACGCGCGAATGCAGCGATCTGCTCGGCCTTGGACATCGTGCCCGGATCGAGGGGCAGTTGCGCCGTGGCCCGCCCGGCAGGCCAGCGCGCCGGTTGCATCGCGCGCAGGGCATCGCGCCAGGCGCGATCCCCCGATGCGATTTGCGCCAGGGCGGGTGTGGGGTCTGCGCCTGGCATGCCCACCACATCACCGGGCTGCACCAGCATCTCGGTTGAGAGCGGCAGTCCCTGCTGGCACAGCAGCCCTGTGCAGCACAGCGCGCCCTCGGCGCAGGCGATTGTCAGGCTGTCCGCATCGACCGACAGGATCTGACCGGGGGTGCCCGATCCGTCAACCACATGCGCTGCACTGACAACGGCGATCTGACCCGCCAGCGCAAGTTTGGGCGTTGTCAGCGGGTTCCAGTAGGGGCCATATGTCAGTGCGCGCACCAGCCTTGCGCCTTCGGCAGCGGGTCGGGTCGGGTCGATATGCCCGCCACGGGCGGGGCGGTCATCGCGGCGGCGCATCGTCCGGGCAGACAGGTCCTGCGGGCGCGTCTGCAGTGGCGCTCTAGCAAGCATGTCAAGCAACATGCCGAAGCTCTCGATGCCTGCGGCAAAGCTCTTGGCGTTCAGGGTCAGCGCCGTGTCATCATCGTCGATCTCATAGGCGCGTTGCAGCAGTATATCGCCTGTATCCACCGCGTCCTGCATCAGATGCCATGTGATGCCATGGCGTGTTTCGCCCTCAAGCATGGCCCAGACAGGCGCGTTCAGTCCGGCATGGCGCGGCAGCGGGCCGTCATGGAAATTCACGGCACCCCGCGCGGGCAGCGCCAGCACGTCGGGCGGCAGCACGGCAAGGCTGGCGATATTCAGCAGCCAGTCACACCCCACACCGTTCAGCCGGGCCGCCAGATCAGGGCCGGGGGGAACTACGCGCAGGCCATGCCGCCCGGCCCAGTCTGCCAGTCGCGGATTACCGGTTACAACGGCCGCGACATCATGGCCGCGATCCACAAGCTGTGCACCGCATTCGGCCATCAGGGCCTGTTCCCCGATCAGGATAACTGAAAAGGCGCTCATGCTTTGTCCCCCGCATTGCGAATCTTGCTGGTGTGACGTGGCTCAGACACTACCGATGTCAGGTCGTGCCACGTATGTGTCACAAGATCGCGGAGAAAATATGGCGCGATGCGCTCGTCTTTGCGTTCTATCAGGCGGCGGAGCTTCCACAGCCCGGCGCCCAGCAGATAGGCCAGCGTCACCAGCGCCAGATAGGGGCGCCCGCCGCGTTTGCGAAAATACCGCGCGCGAGAGGCGAACCAGTACTCCGGCTTGCGCGCCCATGTCTTCATCCCGGTCGAGGCCGAGCCGATATGCACCACCCGGCTGTCGGGCAGGTACTGTCCCACCCAGCCCGCGGCTTGTATGCGGTGGCACAGGTCGGTTTCCTCGAAATACAGAAAGAACCCCTCGTCAAACAGCCCGACCTGATCGAGCGTGTCCATCCGCAGCATCACGCTGGCCCCGGCGCACCAGTCCACCGCCTGCACATGGGCGGGCAGGTCCATCGGCACGACATGGTTGCGCAAGAGCCGCGTGATGACGCCGGTATGGGCTGCATCCTCGAATTCGGACCAGAGCGAGGGGAAGCGGAACGCCGTTACATGGGGGATGTCATCCTCGCCGCGCACATGGCTACCTGCAAAGCCGACCGCGCTGTGCGCGCGCATATGATCGCGCAGGCGCACAATGGCGTCGGGTTCGGGAAAGGCATCGGAATTCAGCAGATAAACGAAATCGGGCTGTGCCCCATCTGGCAGACCGGCGCGGATACCATGATTGTTGCCCGCACCGAACCCCCCGTTTCGCCCGGCCTGCAGAACCCGCACGCGCGGCCAGTCTGCCGTGCCGTCCACCAGCGCCTCGAACGATCCGTCCTGACTGTCATTATCGACAATCGTGATCGCGCCGTCGATCCCGTCCATCGCATCCAGCGCGGCGCGGGCGGCGCGCAGGGTCATTGCAGGCGTGCGGTAATTCAGGATGACAGTCAGGACAGTCGCATTCATTCAGCGGCCTCACGTCTGCCCGAGCCTTCGCCAAGCAGGTTTTGCAGCCGCGCAGCAAGCACGCGCACATTGGGTTCCAGCACCATCGAATCGTGATCGCCCGGCACCTCGAACACACGCAGATTGGGGGCAAGGCGCGTCCAGTCATTGTCGTGATGGACAAATTCCTTCTGCGCGCTGACCCAGCGCCCGCCCGACACTTTCCAATGCCGATCCAGCGGTGGCCGGAACAACACCAGATTGCCGTCCCACGGCTGCACCTGATAGGCGGAGACGGCCTCGCGGAACGCAGCCTCGATCGCGGCATTATGGAATGCATCAGCACTGTCCTGCGCGGGCCCCTGGGCCTGCAGGTGCTGCCACTCGCGGCGCGCACGCCACCATTCCAGCGCATAACCCGGCCCCTTGCGCCGAAATTCTGCCATTTTGATCAGTGCCTTGTCCATGCGCGACAAGCTGGGGCGCACAGGCAGGGGCGTGTCCAGCAACACCACGATCTCGACCCGTTCACCCGCCACTTCCAACTGGCGCGCAATCTCATAGGCCGTGATCCCCCCGCCCGAAAAGCCGCCCAGCGCATAAGGCCCGTCTGGCTGCACCTGCCGCATCTCCGCGATATAATCCGCGGCGGCATCCTCGATCCGGTCATGCGGCGCCTCACCCCCGAACAGCCCGCGCGCCTGCAACCCGTAAAAGGGACGGTCGCGGCCCACCAGCATGGCCAGATGGCGCAGGTTCAGCACATTGCCGAACATGCCCGCGACAAGGAAGAAGGGGGTTTTCGGCCCGCCCTCGCCCTCATGCATGGGCACCAGATGTGTGAAGCGGCGGCGGGGGCGCAGCTCGGTCACTGTGGTGTCTGTGTCCGGGCTTTCGCCGACATGTTCGGCCAGCATGGCCGCGCAGGCGGCGATGGTCGGGGCCTCGAACAGGACCGAGATGGGGAAATCCACGCCATAGGCTTTCTTGACCTGCGCAAACAACCGCACCGCGATCAGCGAATGGCCGCCAAGGTCGAAAAAGTCATCCTCGACCCCGATCTGGTCGATGCCAAGCAGATCCTGCCAGAACCCGGTCAGCGTGCGTTCGATATCATTGCGCGGGGCGATGTACTCGGTTCCCAGATCGGGGCGCTCGAACCGTGTGTCGCTGCTTGCGCGCGTGCTCTCGGCCTCGATTTGCGCGATCAGCGCCTGTGGCGTGATCGAGGACACGATCAGCGGGGACTGCGTGCCGGAGAGCGCCCGCAGAAATGCCTCGGCCCCCTCGGTCGGGGTAATGCCAAGGCTGAGCATATCGCGCAGGCGTTCCTCTGCCGGGGAGAGGGGGGCGTTCTGCGAAGGGCCATCGCGCTCGATCTCGGAGGCGCGGATGGGCGGGGCATCGGCAAAGCTGCCCTGCGCCAGCCGCTTGATGGTGAAACGCGAAATCTCGGCGACGACCTCGCCCTCTTGCGTGGCAAGGGTCAGGTCGAAACTGGCGAAGCCGGGTTCGGCATCCGGGCGCAGGCGGGCATGGCTGACAATACCGGCGGGCAGATCGCGCCAGACGGTCACCGCGCCATAAGACAGCGGCACCCACAGATGTGCGCCCTGATAGCCTGGAATCAGTGCCATCGCCCAGCCTGTCGCCAGATCCATCAGCGCCGGATGCAGGATATGGCCTGCCTCCAGGTCATCTCGGTGGTCCTGCGGCAGGGCCAGATGCGCCAGCCCCTCGCCATCACCCAGTGCCATGCGGGTCAGCACCCGCCAGCGTGGCCCGAAATCCAGATGCGCCTCTTGCGGCGAGGGCAGGCCCGCCCCGTCACGCGCCTGCCCCAGCCGCGCGGCGATGGCGGTCAGGTCAAGGGCCGGGGGCTGCGGGGCGGCGGACATCTCCAGTTGCGCCTGGGCGTTCAGCACGTACCCCTTGCTGCCGGCTGCCATCACATCGCTGCGCAGCGTGAAATCATAGCCCGTATCCGTGCGGCGCAGGCTGGCGCGCAGGTCGCGCGCGTCGCCATCCGGCACGGTCAGGGCGCGGAAGAAATACAGATCGCGCAGGGTAAAGGGCCCCTGTTCGCCCTGCGCGCGCAGGGCCTGGGCGGCGAGATCCAGATAGGCGGTGCCGGGCAGAATGGCGGTGCCGTCCTTGGTGCGGTGTTCATCCACCACCCAGTGGGTCGCGGGCAGCCGCGCGGTCAGGCGGCGGTGGCCCTGCGCGTCAAACCCCATTTCGTCATAGAGCGGCTGATCGCAGGGCAGGGACGGGGCCTGCGGCGCAGTGCCAAGGCGCTGGGCCATGGCATCGGCGGCCATGCCTGCCCCGGCCCAGATGCCCCAGTTCAGCGCCAGAACCCGCGTCTTGCCCCCTTGCCGCGACCGGGCATAGGCGTTCAGATATTCGTTCGCGGCGACATAATCGATCTGCCCCACAGGCGCCGTGACAGTCGAGGTCGAGGCAAACAGCACCATGACTTCAAGCGTGCCATCGGGCAGCAGCGCATCGAGCACCTGCACCCCGTGCAGCTTGGGGGCCAGCACCTCTTCGACATCGCCGGTGGATTTTGCCAGCAAGGGCGCGTCGTTGATTGCGCCGGCCGCATGGATCAGCCCGTAGGGCGTGCCATGGGCTGTGCGCGCGGCGTCGAGCGCGTGGCGCATGTCATCAATATTGCAGACATCGGCGGTGGCGACATGGATCTGCCCGCCCAGACCCTCCAGCCGTTCGATGGCAAGGATTCTGCGGGTCGTGGGGTCGGCGGGGCCGTGGCGGGCGGTCCAGTCGGACCAGTCCGCGCGCGGGGGCAGGGGGGTGCGGGCGATCAGCGTGATCTTTGCCCCGGCGTGTCCGATCAGCGCCTCGGCCAGGGTCAGGCCGATGCCGCCAAAGCCCCCCGTGATGACCCAATGCGCGCCCTGCGGCATGTCGGGCAGCCCGTCCGGCAGCGGGGCCGGGCGCAGGACCTGCGTGTAGCGCTTGCCCCCGCGGATCAGTGCGCTGCCATTGCCGGGCGTGGCGCAGAGCTCCTCAAGCAACGCGTCAAGCGGGGCGGATTGCCCCAGCTCGATATCCAGCGTGGCGCAGGTCAGGCCCGCAATCTCGCGCGGGGCGACGCGGGCGGGACCCGCGATCATGGCCTTTTCGGGGTGACGCAGCGCTTCGCCCTCCAACGCCTGCGCGCCATTGGTGACGATGGTCATATGCACCGGCTGCGGCAGATTCTCGCTCTGCATCGCCTGGGCGAGGAACATCAGCGCGTAGAAGCCCTGTTCCAGGTTGCGATGCGCAAAGCTTGATCCGGGGCGAAAGCGTTCGCGATCCGTGACCAGCCAGAAATGCGCGATCCGCGTGGGGGTGATTCCCGCCGCTATCAGATCGGACAGCAGACGGGCATAGGCTTCGGCCCCATGCTCGGGGGCGATTGTATAGAGCGTGTCGGATTTGCGGGCATAGGTATCGCCCGCCCGCAGTTCGATCACGCGCGCACCCGCGTCGCGCAGGGCTTTGATGACCGGGGCGGCCACACCCGCCTCATCCGCAAAGATCAGCCATGTCTCGTCCATCTGCGCCAGGTCGCGGGTGACATCGATCTCGCAATCGGCATAGGCGGGTTTCCACGCGATGCGACTGCCCCAATCGGCGATATCGGGCGTGCGCTCCAGCGCCGAGGTGTCGGGCTGCGCGCTGCCCCCCGGTTCGATGAAATAGCGCGCGCGCTGGAACGGATAGCTGGGCAGGCTGACCCGGTTGCGCCGCCCCTCGCCCCAGATCTGACCCCAGTCGAAACTGCCGCCCAGCGCCCAGATACGCGCCAGCACGCCCAGGTGATAAAGGTCATCGGCAATCTCTTCCTCGGGGTGGCGCAGGGCGGCCAGCACCTGCTGGCCCGGCACGCTGCCATGCATCCGCGCCAGCGAGGACAGCGCCTTGCCCGGCCCCATCTCGATATAGATGCGCTCGGACCGTTCCGCGAGGGTGGTGATGCAATCGGCAAAGCGGATCGTGTGGCGCAGATGGGCGACCCAATACTCCGGGTCCATCGCCTGTTCGGCGCTCAGCACCGCACCGCTGCGATTCGAGATGATGGGAATTTGCGGCGCGTGCAGCGGGATCGATTGCAGATAGGCGCGGAAGCGTTCCAGAATTGGGTCCAGCATCCGGCTATGGGCGGCGATGTCGATGGCGATGCGCTGAGGGGCAATCTCATCGGTGCGCAGCACCGATTCCAGCCGGTCGAGCGCGGCTTGCGGGCCGGAGATCACGGTCAGCTCGGGCGCGTTCAGCGCAGCGATGTCATGGTCATCGTTCAGATAGGGCTGCAGCGCGTCCAGCGACAGCGGCACCGACAGCATCCCCCCGGCGGGTACCGTGTCGAACAACTGCCCGCGCAGATGCACCAGCCCGATGCAATCCTCGAAGGACAGGACACCCGCCAGACAGGCGGCTGTATTCTCGCCCATCGAATGGCCGACCAGAACGGACGGGCTGACGCCCCAGCCCATGAACATCTGCGCCAGAGCGTATTCGGTAATCATGATCAGCGGTAATTGCACCGAGGGCCGTGTCAGCGCGGCATTGGCCGCGTCGTGCTGCCCCGGCCCCGGTAGCCAGAGCGCGCGCAGGTCATAGTCCAGCCTGGGCTGCAGATAGTTCAGGCCCCGATCCATCCAGTCGGCAAAGACCGGCTCGGTTTCATACAGTTCCCGCGCCATGCCCGCATATTGCGCGCCGCCACCGGGGAACATGAAGGCGATGTCGGGATTGTCGAGTGCGGTATGGGTAAAGACACGGCGCGGGGCGTCCCCCTCCAGAAGCTCGGCCGCTTCAGCATGGGTTTCGGCCACGACGACCCGGCGCTGCGCATGCGCCATGCGCCCCTCTTTCAGCGTAAAGGCCACATCGGCCAGCGGCTGCTCGGGATCGGCGCGCAGATGTGCGGCCAGATTGGCGCTGGCGTCATTCAGCGCGGGCTTCGATCTGGCCGACAGGGTCAGGATCTGAAAGGGCCAGTCACTTTCATCCGAGGGGATGGGGGCAGGGGCCTCTTCCAGCACGACATGGGCATTGGTCCCGCCCACGCCCAGCGAGTTGACACCGGCGCGGCGAGGGGCATCGGACGCCCAGTCGCTCAGCCGGTCATTGACGCGAAAGGGGCTGTTTTCGAAGTCTATCGCGGGATTGGGCGCTTCATACCCCAGGCTGGGGGGCAGTTCGCGATGGTGCAGCGACTGCGCGACCTTGATCAGGCTGGCAACCCCGGCGGCCGTGTCCAGATGCCCGATATTGGTCTTGACCGATCCGATGCGGCAGAACCCGCGACGCGCGGAATCGAAGGCTTGCGTCAGGGCGGCCACCTCGATCGGGTCGCCCAGATAGGTGCCGGTGCCGTGGCATTCGATATAGCTGATGCTGTCCGCCGCAACGCCCGCGACCTGATGCGCCTCGGCAATCGCCTTGGCCTGCCCTTCGACCGAGGGGGCGAGATAGCCCGCCTTTTGCGCGCCGTCATTGTTGATCGCGCTGCCCTTGATGACGGCGATGATCTGGTCGCCATCGGCCAGTGCGTCCTCCAGCCTGCGCAGCACCACGGCGCCCGCGCCCGAGCCGAAAACAGTGCCCTGCGCGCGATGGTCGAACGCATGGCATTCGCCATCCGGCGACAGGATTTCATTCTCGCGGAACAGATAGCCGCGACCCTGCGGCAGCTCGATCGTCGCACCGCCCGCAAGCGCCATGTCGCATTCGCCTGTCAGCAGCGCCTGCACCGCATAATGCACCGCGACAAGCGAGGTCGAACATGCTGTCTGCACAGTTACGGACGGGCCGTGCAGATCGAAGATATGGCTGACGCGGGTGGACAGGAAATCCTTGTCATTTCCGGTATGGCGCAACAGGAACATGCCCACATCCTCGACCAGATGCGGGTTCGAGCAGATGTTGAAATAGAAATAGCTGCCCATGCCGCAGCCCGCGAAGACCCCGATAGGCCCCGGAAAGCCGCGCGGCGGATGGCCTGCGTTCTCAAACGCTTCCCATGCGACCTCCAGGAACTGGCGGTGCTGAGGGTCAAGGATGGCGGCATCCTTGGGTGACAGGCCAAAGGCGTCGGGATCGAACTCGGCGAACCCGTCCAGGGGCGCGGCGAAGGGCACATAATTGGGGTGGCGCAGCCGCGCGGGGCTTTCGCCGGCGGCCAGAAGTTCCTCTTCGCTCAGCCGCCGGATGCTGGACCGGCCTGCGCGTAGATTGTCCCAGAACGCCGCGACCGACGCTGCGCCGGGCAGATGCGCGGCCATCCCGATTATGGCGATATCCGTGCCCATGTTCTCGGTATCACTCATAATCCTGCCTCTTTACTTCGGCGTGCATCGCGCGCGGTCGGGGCCGCCTCAAGTCGGGCGCTTGCCAACAGTCCTTCTCGGCCCGGTGACGTGCGAATCTGTCGGGCATGTTCGGCCCGGTTCTTGGCGCGCTCGGCCTCTGCATGGCCCAGCAATGCGCCGGCCATCAGCCAGGTCAATGGCACCAGCGTGGCATTGGGCAGCAGATCGAACAGATTGGCCCCCAGCAAAAGCGCAACGACCCCCACCTGCGGCGGGACCTCCGGGGCGGGCATGCGGCGGTAGTGCCACCACAACAGGAACAGGGGCAGGCACAGCAGCCCGAATGTCCCCAGATACCCGATCCAGCCGAATTGTCCAATGACGATCACCCACAACCCGTCTGAAATGGTTGTGTTTTCGCCTGTGATCGGGTTGTAGACCATATTGCGGCCCCAGCTTCCCCACCCGAACAAGGCCCGCTCGCTCGCGCGGTCCAGAAGCAGTTCTTCATTGAAGAAGCGGAAGGCAAGCGAGTGTGCGCGCTCGGGGTTTCGTTCTGCCAGCCAGTCGGACACCCGATAGATGTTGAAGAGTTCCGCGCCGCGCAACAAGGGATACGTGATCGCCACACAAGCAGCGCCAGTTGCGACCCTGAGTTGCATATGCGGGCCGAAAAACAGCACCAGCGGTGCCAGCGCGACAAAGATCATCTGTGGCCCGAGGCTTCTGGTCACCACCATCATGGCCGCCAGCCAGAGTGCGATCATGGCGGCCTTGGGTCTGTCCTGTGCGCTGGCCTGACGCGCGAAATGCAGCGCGGCGATGGCGGCCATCACGGCAAAGAAGGCAAGCCACAATCCATGCGGCGTGAAGACGATGGGGCGAAACCCACCCTGCCGGATCATCTGGGCGAAAGAATGCTGAAAGAAACCGTAGATTTGCGTGTGCAATTGCGGGCTGAAGCGGAACTCCCACAGCATCGGAATCGAATAGATCAGCCCGGCGATGACCAAAGCGCGCAGAAATTCGGTCAGGGCAGATGCGCTGACAAGCAGGTTGCGGGCGAGAAAGAACGGCAAGAGGATGATCATTTGCCGGGCCAGCACAGAGATGGCGTCATATATCCGCATCCCGGGTATCGGTTCGACCTGCTCATGCACGATCGTCAGGTTTCCGTGATGGGTTTCCCCGAACCTGAGTTGGTCGGTATTGGTCAAAACGGCCAGGATGGGGGCCATGAGCATCATCGCGAGACATATCTTGCCAAGCGCTGACTCTGGCAGGATGCGTATGCGCAGCCCCAGCATCGCAACGCACACGACAAAGGCGGTCAGGTTCGGCAAGGTCACCTTGTCGAATGGCGGCACCATCGGAAAGTTGAATTCCGTCGCCTCCGGCAGCAGCAGGTAGCCGCCAAGGATGGCCCAGATGAACGCGCGCTCGGGCGAGAACTTGCGAAACATCAGGATGATCGCCAGCGGCCATAGCAGCAATACGGTATAGGCGATGATATTTGGCATCCTGCCGCGCCCCCGTCAGCCGGCTGTCGAAGCCAGCCAGATCGCGGCCAGCGTGAGTGCAAACAGCCCTCCGCCAGCGACCCAGCCAAGACGCATGCGCCGCTGTTGCGCGGGTGAAACCAGTTCCGGCAGCACGAGTACCGGGCGCATCCCGGTTTCCCGTTCCAACTGGCGTGCGCTGCGCAGTGCGGGGCGGGCCAGTTCGAACGCAAAGGCGGCAAACAGCCCCAAGAGTGCCCCGGCGACCAGACCCATCGCAGCCGTGACCCGGAGCGACCGGGTCATTGGGTATTCGGGCGCTTCCGCGCGCTCCAGAACCTCAAAAGAGGCGCCGCGCGCATCCTCTTCCAGACGCACGGCGCCCTGCGCCGCGGCAATCTGGCTTTCGACATCGCGCAGCCGGTCGCGCAATCTGCTTTCGGTTTGTTCGAACGCGTCCAACTCTCGTTCAACCTGCGCCACGCGCTGAAAGAACGGCGTCATCTCGTCGCGTTCGGTTTCAAGCTGCGCGAGTTCGGCCTGCCGGGCGCTGATCGTTTCGCGCAACTGGGCGCGACGTCGCTGGGACACGGCCTGTTCGCTCGCGCCCGACAATTCGGCCTGGGCGGCATTGATGTCACGCCGGGTTTCCTGAATATCGCTCGTCAGCTGGGTCATTTCCGCCTGACGCATGGCGGCATTGAAGGGCATGGCATCGAAGTTCTCGGTCGCGAATTGGCGCGACTCGGCTTCAAGCGCGCGCAGTTCCTCTTGCAGGCTCGCGCGCTCGACCTCCAGGAATTCCCGTGTCTCGCGGGCACGGGCCATGCGGCCTGCGCCCGTCTCTCGGATCACCATGTCCGCCAGTTCATTGGCCATATCGGCGGCTTTCTGCGCCTCATCGGCGCGCGCCATCACGACAACTGAGGCAAGCGAGCCGTCCGAGGCATGTCCGATTGTGACCGCAGCCTGAGAGATCAGGGTGACCGACTCGCGCGCCAATTCGATCCGATCCTGCGTGGGCAGGCCGGGAAACAGGTCATATCTGTCCGCGAGGCGCAGCATCGTCTCGCTGGATGTGATGCGCTGTTCAACCAGTTGCAGCAGCCGCGATTGCGCCCCGGAACTGCTGGCGCGCACGGCCTCGTCCGACACGGCGTCCACCCGGCTGGAGAGCGCTGTCACGGCCTGATAGGTGGGCGTGCTGTTCAGGGCGGCGGTGATCCCGATGATCAGACCGACGGCGGCTGCAAGGGCAATTGCACCCAAGCGCCTGCGCAGGAAATCCAACAGTTCTTCTATGCTCTGGACCGGACCCATCGAAACTGTACTTCCATCTGAGAGACACACCGCCTAATGCGCGGCGCTGCCCTGATACTGATTGAGGACCACACCCAGAAATGCGGTCTGTTCGGCAAGCAGACGCTCGCAGGCGGCAATGTCGGAAGCGCGGGTCGTCGCGCTGTCGGCAACCAGCAGCATCGCATCCAGTCCCATGCTCAGGCTGATGGCCGGTTCCCCTGCCAAGAGTGGCGGAAGGTCGCACAGGATGATGTCGGGCGCATATTCCGACCTGATCCGCGCCAGCAATCTGCTCAGGTCTTCTGCTGAAACTGATGCGATACGCTCATCATCCGAGGCAAGGGCCGGGGCGATGGCGACAGTGTCGGTCAGACGTTGCAGGCACTCGGCGGGTACAAGCGTCCCGTCCAGCAGGTCGCCGTTGCGGTGTTGTGGTCGGGTGGCGACATAGCGATGCAGCGCAGGTGCCGAGAGATTCAGATCCAGCGCCACGACATGCAGATCGTCCCGGCGCGCGAGGCTGGACAGCAACCCCGCCATCACAAAGCTCGCCCCGTTGCCGCGTCGGGGCGCCGCGATGCCCAGACTGACAAGCCCGCGGCTGCGAAAGGCCTGTACCAGTTGCGTGCGCAATACATCAAACCGCGACGTGATATCCGGGCGGCGCGCAAGCGCGTTGAACTCTTCCTGCGCCCGGTCTGTTTCAGAGGGCGCGCTGCACGAGTCCAGGGCCTGCCATCTGGCCAGCACCTCGGCTGTGCGGCGCTGTTCGCGCCGCGGCACAACACCGACCCGACGCGCGCCACGATGCCCCGAGAGCGCAAGCGCGCGGGGCGCGGCAGGTGCCGGTAATCTCGGGTCGGCCTCTGCCTCTGGGGAACGGGGCGGACCGATCAGTTTTTCAAGGCGTCTTGTGTCGACCATTCCTGCGCCTCGCTGCCGTGATCGGGCGATTTCGGTGATTGTTTCCACATCGTCTCATGTAACATCTAATCACATGGTTTATCGACCAATATAAGGCGCAATGAAGGCACAACTGCGTCATGAGCCGGGTGGGCCGATTTGGTCACCGCGCTCTGACCAAAGACATGGCAGGAGGAGATGTCGTGTTGGGCGGATCAATACGGGTTCGCACTCACGGCCCTTGACGCCTTGCCTTGCGGCGTGCGGCACGTGTTCGGCGGAGTAGGGTCAGGGATGCCGCGGGTGACCGCAAAGCCCGTGTCCGGCGGCGCGGCCGACCCTGCGCCCCCTTGCGCGACCATGTAGCACACCGGCATAAGCGACCCCATGCGCCTGCCCATTGACGATATCCTGCCCGATCTGTGCGACGCGCTGGCCGACCACGGCCGCGCCGTGCTGCAGGCACCGCCCGGCGCGGGCAAGACGACGCGCGTGCCGCTCGCGCTTATGGACCGGATTGCCGGGCGCATCCTGATGCTGGAGCCGCGACGCCTTGCCGCGCGCAGCGCAGCCGAACAGATGGCCCGGCTGTTGGCCGAGAAGGTCGGCGCACGGGTCGGCTACCGCATCCGGGGCGAGGCGGTTGTTTCGGATGAAACGCGAATCGAAGTCGTGACCGAGGGCATCCTGACGCGGATGCTGCAAGTCGATCCGTCGCTGGACGGTGTCGGCGCCGTCATTTTCGACGAGTTTCACGAACGCTCGCTTCATGCGGATCTGGGCCTCGCGCTGACTTGGGAAATGCGCGAGGCCTTGCGCCCTGACCTTGCCGTGCTGGTCATGTCGGCCACGCTGGACGCAGACCCTGTCGCGGCCATGCTGGATGGCGCCCCGGTTCTGACCGCGCAGGGCCGCGCCTACCCGGTCGAGACGCGCTGGCTGGACCGACCGCGTTCGCGATCCGAGCGGCTGGAAACTGCAGCTTCGCATCTGATCCTGCACGCATTGGACGAGGCGGAAGGATCGATGCTGGTGTTCCTGGCCGGCGAGGGTGAAATCCGGCGCGTCGCCGCTGTGCTGGACGGTCAGGTCGGCGCGGCAGAGATCCGGCCCCTGTATGGCGCGATGCCCTTCGCACAACAGCGCGCGGCGATTGCACCGGCAAAGGGCGGGCGCAAGATCGTGCTCGCGACCGCCATCGCCGAGACATCGCTGACGATCGAGGATATTCGCATCGTGGTCGATTGCGGGTTTGCGCGGCGTGCGCGTTTCGATCCCGGCACCGGCATGTCGCGGCTGGTGACCGAACGTGTCACCCGCGCCGAGGCCGAGCAGCGCCGGGGCCGTGCGGGCCGTGTGGCCGAAGGTGTCTGCTACCGGCTGTGGTCGCGGGCGGAAGAAGGGGCGTTGGCCGCATTCGCTCCGCCAGAGATTGCGCGGGCCGATCTGGCCGGGCTGGCGCTGGACCTCGCACTCTGGGGCGGGGATGCGGGGCTGCGCTTTCTGACCCCGCCCCCTGCGGCCGCCCTGACCGGGGCGCGCGACCTGCTGCGCCGTCTCGGCGCGCTTGGTGCGGCAGGGCGGATCACGCCCCACGGTCGCGCCATGGCGGCACTGCCACTGCACCCGCGACTGGCGCATATGGCACTGCGTGCGGGCCGCGCTGCCGCGCGCGTCGCCGCGCTCCTCTCCGACCGGGATCTGTTGCGCGGCGCCCCGGCGGATCTGTCGCTGCGACTGTCTGCGCTGCAAGATGGTGCGCAGCCCCACGACCTGCATCGCCCGACGCTGGAGCGTGTGCGCGAGGAAGAGCGACGCTTGCGGCGCATCCTGCCGAAAACGGGCGCCGATCTGTCCGTGGCCGAGATGGTGGCGCTGGCCTATCCGGACCGGATAGGGCTGCGCAGGCGGGGCGAGGCACCGCGTTATGTGCTCTCGGGCGGAAAGGGGGCGGCACTGCGCGAGGGCGATGTGCTGGGGCAGGCGCGCCTGATCGTGGTGAGTGACACCGATGGCGACCCGCGCGAGGCGGTGATCCGGCAGGCCATCGCGATATCAGAGGCCGATCTGCGCGGGCTTTACGCCGATCAGATCGGCTGGCAGCGGGTGTGCCGCTGGTCGCGCCGTCACCGGCGGATCGAGGCGCGGCTGCAGGAATGCTTCGGCGCGCTGGTGCTGAAGGACCAGCTTTGGCCCGACCCTGACCCCGAGGCGATCATGACGGCCGCATGCGAAGGGCTGCGCGATATCGGCCTGCCGTTCGGACCTGCCGACAAGCGCCTGATCGCACGGGTCGAGATGCTGCGCGCCCAAGGCGTCGCGCTGCCCGCGATGGATGAGGCGTCACTGATGGCGACGCTGGAGGACTGGCTGGGGCCGCATCTGCTGCAGGCCCGCAGTGCAGAGGATCTGCGCGCGCTTGATCTGCTGCCCGCCTTGCGCGGGTTGCTGGACCGGGACCAGACCCGGATGCTGGACCAGATGGCGCCCGCGTATTTCGTCACCCCGCTGGGCAACAAGGTGGCAATAGATTACACTGGCGACGCCCCGGAAGTCAGCCTGCGACTGCAGGAACTCTTTGGGTTGCAGATCCATCCTGTGATCGGACCGGCGCGCGTGCCGCTGCGGCTGGTTTTGCTGTCGCCTGCGCGACGCCCGGTTCAGGTGACGATGGACCTGCCGGGTTTCTGGGCCAACAGTTACCGCGATGTGCGCAAGGATATGCGCGGCCAGTACCCCAAGCACCCCTGGCCCGAAAACCCCCTGGAGGCTACACCGACCCTGCGCGCGAAACCACGGGGGAGGTGAGGGTAGGGTGGGTGGAACCCACCTTACGGCCGAAAACGTTCCAATGATCTTGTCGGCGGTACGCAACTACAAACGTTTGTGAGCGGTCACCGGGCTCTTGGGGGCGATGCGGGCGATGGCCTCTTGCAGGGGCTCGTAAGCTACCGACATGGTATGTGCATTGGCGTGGAGGATTACGCCAGGCGCACTGACCCAGGCGACATGGCCGCGCCAGAAAAGCAGATCACCGCGTTCTGCCGCGGTGCCGGGCGGCAGGGCCGTCCCCAGCGCGGCTTGCTGCAGGTCACTGTCACCGGGGCAGGGCATCGCGCAGGCCTGCAGCGCGAGTTGCACCAGTGCCGAGCAATCCAGCCCCGCCGCGCTGTTGCCACCCCAGAGATAAGGCACATGCAGCAGCATTTCGGCGACAGTGACAGGGTCGCGCGCCGGCTGGTTGTTCGGGGCAAGATGCTGTTCCGGCAGCCACAGCCCGTCATCGCAGCGCAGAAAGCCCTCCGCGTGATCCGTGATCTGCAGCAAGCTGTTGAGCGAAAGGGTCGCGTGATCGGGGCTTTTGAGATCGGGGCGCTGATAAAGATGGGTCGAAATATTGGCAACCCGGTGCGTGACGGGGTGATCCGCGGCTAGCGCGTCCTGCGCGATCCAGCCGCAATAGCCATCTGCTTCGACCCGGATATAGGCGCACGCGCCCTGCCGGTCGATCACGCAGACCCGTGCGCCGCGCAGGAGTTGACGGTCACGCGGGCCGCCGGGGCGGCGCAGCAGATCCGTGACGGGCGCGCGCAGGCGCATCATCTCGCCCGCCGTATAGGCGGGTGCATCGATCCGGCCGCGCAGCGCCTCATGCGCCACCTGCCCGCTGAACGGTGTCAGGCGCGGATCGCCACCAGTCACAGCCCCAGCAACCCCGGCAGCGCGGCGTAAAGCGCGCGCGCGCCCTGGCCCACACCCCCTTTGGGTCGCGCCGGTGCCGGTTTGGGCTGGTAGCCATAGATGTCGAAATGCGCAAACCGTGCCGTGGTCTGCACGAACCGGTGCAGGAACAGAGCCGCCGTGATCGCGCCTGCCATTCCGCCTGCGGGCGCATTGTCAAGATCGGCGATGCCCGGTTCGATCAGCGCCTCATAGGGCGGATGCAGGGGCAGGGGCCAGGCCGGGTCGGCCACTTTCTGTGAGGCCGCCAGCACTGCGCCGCTGAGGTCAGTATCGCGGGTGAAGAAGGGCGCGATATCAGGGCCGACGGCCACACGCGCAGCCCCGGTCAGTGTGGCCATGCAGATCAGCGCATCGGGCGCTTCCTCATCCGCGAGGCTGAGCGCATCGGCCAGCACCAGCCGCCCCTCGGCATCAGTGTTGTTGATCTCGACGCTCATGCCATTGCGCGCGGTCACGATATCGCCGGGGCGCATGGCATTGCCCGCGACCGCATTCTCGACCGCCGGGATCAGCACACGCAACTGCACCGCCCAGCCCTGCGCCATGATCATCTGCGCCAGCCCCAGCACAGCCGCCGCCCCGCCCATGTCCTTTTTCATCAACCCCATGGAGGCGCCGGGCTTCAGGTTCAGCCCGCCCGTATCGAAACACACCCCCTTGCCGACAAGCGTCAGTCGCGGCCCCTGCGTGCCCCAGCGCAGATCCAGCAGCCGCGGCGCGCGTGGCGAGGCGCGCCCGACTGCGTGGATCAGCGGCAGGTTCGCGGCATGCAGGTCCTCGCCGGTCGTGACCTCCAGTGTGGCGCCATGTTGGCGGGCCATGTCCTGCACAACGGTTTCCAGCTCTGCCGGACCCATATCCGAGGCCGGAGTGTTGATCAGATCACGCGTCAGGGCCTCGCCCATGGCGAGGGCTTCTATCTCGGTCGCGTCGATACCGTCCGGGGCCACCAACCTGGCCAGAGCGGGCGGGGGTGTCTGGCGAAACCGGGTGTAGCGGTAACCCGCGAGGCACCAGCCGAGCGCTTCCAGCGCCAATGTATCTGTGTCGAGATCATGGTGCAGCGCGTAGTCGAGTGCCGGCAGTTGCGTCCGCGTCCCGCCCAGCGTGAACCGTTTGCGCGCGCGGTCACTGGCTGACCCGTAGCCCACAACCACCAGCGCAGGCACCTGCCCGTCGCCCGGCACGACGGCGACAGTGCCTGTGGCTGCCGAGAAACCCAGCATGTCCAGCCACGCCCCGACTGACGCGTCCTGTGCGGCCTTCCAGCCGTCAAACTGCGCGGTATCGACCAGATGCAGCGGCACGGCGCCCGCGCCATCGGTGGACAAGGCAAGCGCTGCTCGCGTCTCGGGGGTGATCATCTGTGGTATCCTTCCTGTCTGCCTGGGCGCAGGATAGGGCAGGCATCCGGCGAAGGAAAACGGCTTTTGCCCCCCTCGGGGATCAGGCCGTGTCGAGCGGGCTGTCGCCTTCGGGCATGAGCGAGGAATGATGTTCGATGATCTTCCAGTCGTCGCCCTCGTTCAGATAGACAAAAGTGAACCGTCCCATCACGCTGCGGGTTTCACCATCATCTGTCAGCTCGAAGCAATACACGCCCGAATTGATGGCGACCCGGTCATAGACGCGGATCTTGCGCTGGATGATCTTGCCGCGCGGCTTGTGCATCAGGAAATGCGTGAAATAATCCTCGATCGCCTCGGGAGTGTCGCGCACGATATTGGACAAGGTCGGCTCCAGCGTGGCATCCTTGGAATAAAGGGCGGCAACCTTCTTTGCATCGCAGGTTTGCAATGCGCGATTCCAGTCCTCGAACAGGTCTTCGATCCGGGCGTGAAGGGTCTCGTCATTTGCCATAATCTGCTGGTCCTATGTGGCCGCAATTGTCAGTCGCCGGGGGGATACCGTGACACGCAGCGCTTTTCCAGATCGATTCGAGCCGGAAGCGCGGGAGTTGCCCATCTGCCCGCTCTGTGATCGCCCCATCCCGCCGGATGTGCCGCAAAGCCTGCACCATCTTGTGCCCCGGTTGCGGGGCGGCAAGGGCGGGCCGGTCGTGCTGCTGCACCATATCTGCCAC
Source organism: Paracoccaceae bacterium (assembly GCA_007695345.1). Classification (GTDB taxonomy): domain Bacteria; phylum Pseudomonadota; class Alphaproteobacteria; order Rhodobacterales; family Rhodobacteraceae; genus Roseinatronobacter. Next base: position 30,977 of record REDZ01000121.1, read on the forward strand.
AAGGAAATCCACGCGACACTGCGCGAGACGGAACTGGCGCGCAGCTACCACACGATAGAGGCGCTGCGCGCGCATCCGCGACTGGCGAAATTCATTGCGTGGGTGTCGCGCCGCCCGCCGGAGTTTGCCTCGAGAGTGCCCAAGCCAAAGGGCCGACGGAGGCGGTAGCGAAATGTTAGGGTTCGACCTCTAGCATGGAAAGGTGCCAGAGGAGTGGAGCAAACAATCCCATGCCGCCAGACCAGCTACAGAAACAGCACAGCCATGCGAGCAGGCGCGGTGAGTCGCTGCGCGCGCGCCAGTCGCGGGTCGGGATCATTGTCAATCCGGTGCCGCTGGATATGCCGCGGCCATCGCCGCGCGATGTCTGGCTGCGTTGGCCAAGGCTGCGGTCAGCGCGGCGCGCGGGAGGGGGGCGCAAGGAAGAACCTGCCGCAGACCCGATCCTGACAGGCGATGCGCTCCGCAGTTTTGCGCGAGAATTGCGTGAGGAGGGGGCGGTTCATGCTGTCTCGGATACGCCCGGTTCGGGCGACACAGATCCTGCAGATACGATCGCGCGGCAATGGGATCGCGCCGATCTGCCCGGACTGATGATCGATTCGGTCGCCAGACGCGATGGCAGGTCCCACGCGCTGCCGCCGGATACGGGGTCCGAGAGGGACGCGCCCGACGGGAAGCACGCGCTCCGCGAGTCGCCGAGGATTGTGTATTGGTCGGGCTTCGCTCTGTTGGGGATTGCGCTGTCCATGATCGGCCTGTCCGTGCTGTCGTGGTGAGACATGCGCGACCGGCGCCGCGTTATGGGGCAAGGTCATGTATCAGAGCCGACCGATGCGTTTGCTGTCCGCTATGTTGCCTCTGGTGCTGGGAAGAGCGTGGGATTGACGGCAGGTACAGCGGTTGCGAGGCGCGGCCTCTGATCTGTTGTCATGGCTGTGATCGCACCAGCATGGCCGATTGCAGCATGTGCTGACGCAGGCTGCCGCCTTTCATGGCGTGGCGCGGGTCGGGTGGACGGATCAGAGCATGTCGTCACTTGAGAATAAGTGTCCTGGGTTGCGATGTTAAGGCCATCTATTGCGGTCATCGTCACAGCCGCAGGAGCCGGGGCTAGCGGCATTGACATGGAAACTGGCCGCAAGGTGGCTCTTTCTGAACATCCGGGGGGCGCGCAGGCGAGCCTGATTTAGCAGTCACCCCGGTCCGAAACGCCCCCAACTCTGGTTTCCCGGCAGGGTGACTCCCCGCTCTGTGCGGGGGTGAACAGGTCAGGTTCGCGTTTGCGGCTTGCATTCGGGGGGAGGATGATCACTTCTGGTCCAGACCTGCAGACGGAGCGACCGCCATGTCCATTCGACCCACGATCGAAACCCGCAAGGCCCAGCCCACGATGGAAGGGGCGGGTGTGCATCTGCACCGCGCCTTCGGCTTCCAGGACCCCAGCGAGCTGGACCCCTTTCTGCTATTTGACGATTTCCGCAACGAGGTCCCCGAAAATTACCTGCGCGGGTTTCCCTGGCACCCGCATCGCGGCATCGAGACGATCACCTATGTCCTGGCCGGAGAGGTCGATCACGGCGACAGCCTGGGCAATACCGGGACGCTGGGCGCGGGGGATGTGCAGTGGATGACCGCAGGCTCGGGCATCCTGCATCAGGAAATGCCGCGGGGTAACGCGAAGGGACAGATGCATGGCTTTCAGCTTTGGGCCAACCTGCCCGGCAGCCTGAAGATGACGGCCCCGCGCTATCAGGATGTGCAGGGCAAGGATATCCCCGAGGTTATCGACGATGACGGCACGAAAGTCCGCATCGTGGTGGGCGAGTTCTGGGGCCGGCGCGGCCCGGTGGACGGGATCGCGGCGGATCCGCAATATCTGGATATCTCGGTGCCGCCCGGTGTGCGCAAGACCTTCAAGGTGGACACCTATCGCCGCGCCTTTGCCTATGTCTTTGCCGGGTCGGGGGCGTTCGCCGATGCGTCCCGGCCGTCCGGCGTGCTGCTGGAGAAAGAGGTGATGGGGCAAGAGGTCAATATCCGCGACATGTCGGGCGACCGTACGCTGATCCGCTTCGGCACCGGCGATGAAGTCACCGTGCAGGCGGGCGAAGAGGGCGTGCGCTTTCTGCTTATCTCTGGCGCGCCACTGCAGGAACCCGTCGCCTGGCACGGCCCGATCGTGATGAACACGCGCGAAGAGATCCAGCAGGCAATGCGAGAACTGCGCAACGGCACCTTCATCCGCCCCGCCCATTGACCTTATACTCCGGGGGCTTGCCGATCTGTCGGGGCCGGGACTATGTCTGGCAAAGTCAAAGGGGGTTTTGTCGCATGACACGCACCATCATTCGCGTTACGGGTCCGGATACGTCGAAATTCCTTCAAGGGCAGGTGACGAACGATCTGCGCAGGCTGCCTGATGATGGCATTCTCTATGCTGCAATGCTCACGCCGCAGGGAAAGTATCTGGCGGATTTTTTCCTCGTTGCAGAGGGCGACGACATTCTGATCGATGTCGCCTCTTGCGTTGGCAATGATCTGTTCAAGCGCCTGACCATGTACAAATTGCGGGCCGATGTCGCGCTGGATCGCGTCGAGATGCCTGTCAGCCGGGGCACTGGTCCCGCCCCGCAAGGCGCGCTGCCCGACCCGCGTCATCCGGCGCTGGGCTGGCGGCTTTATGGGCAGGCGCTGCCGGATGACGGCACGGATTGGGACGCGCTGCGCGTGGCCCATTGCGTGCCGGAGGCGGGGGTCGAACTGCAGCCCGGCGACGGGTTCATTCTCGAGGCCGGGCTGGACCGGCTGAACGGGGTCGATTTTCGCAAAGGGTGCTATGTCGGGCAGGAAGTGACGGCGCGGATGCAGCACAAGACCGAACTGCGCAAGGGTCTGACGCGGGTCGCGATCACGGGCAGCGCGCCCCCAGGCACCGAGATCATGGCAGGCGACCGCCCCGCAGGCGTGTTGCACACCCAGAGCGGGGACCGTGCCATTGCATATCTGCGCTTTGACCGGGCAAAAGATACGCTGCATGCCGGCACCGCAACGGTGAACTGGCCAGCGCCCGACCAAGCCGCTTGAAGCGGCGCGCGCGGGCATGATAGCGCTGATGCAGTCTTGCACGGAGCTGTCATGTCCCCCAGGCGCCTGAGCCAGTCGTCCCTTGCCGGTCCCGCCTTTGCGCTCGGCGCCTTCGCGCTGTTTTCCGTGCATGATGTCATCGTCAAGACATTGGGCGGCAGCTACAGCCCCGTGCAGATCGTGTTCTTCAGCACATTGCTGGGCATGCCCCTGGCGATGCTGGTGCTGATGCGCGATCCCACGGATGGTAATCTCTTCCCGCGCCGACCCGGCTGGACCGCGCTGCGCACAGGTGCGGCGGTCATGACCGGGGTCAGCGTATTCTATGCCTTTTCCGTCCTGCCGCTGGCGCAGACATATGCCATTCTGTTCGCGACCCCGTTGCTGATTACCGTGCTGTCCGTGCCCTTGCTGGGCGAACGTGTGGGCATCCATCGCGGCGCTGCGGTTGTCGTGGGGCTGCTGGGCGTGTTGATCGTACTGCGACCGGGGCAGGGGGACGGGCTGTCGCTGGGCCATCTGGCCGCGCTGGTGGGCGCGGCGGGCAGTTCTCTGGCAGCCATCATCGTGCGCAAGATCGGGTCAGAGGAACGCGGCTTTGTCCTGCTGATCTATCCGATGATGGCCAATCTGGCGGTGATGGGGATGATGTTGCCCTTTGTCTATCAGCCGATGCCGCTGGGCGATCTGGGTGCACTGGCGCTGATGGCGGCACTGGCGCTGGCAGCAAGCTTTGGCGTGATCGCGGCCTACACGCGCGCACCCGCATTCCAGATTGCGCCGATGCAATATTCGCAGATGATCTGGGCCGTGATCTTCGGCGCGCTGTTCTTTGGCGAGGGGGTCGATCTGTTCACGATCATCGGTGCAGCAGTCATCATTCTCAGCGGCATCTACATCGTGATGCGCGAGGACAAGGCCAATGTCTCGGACAACCGGCCGGTGCTGGCCACCCGCACGCGGACGGATACGGGCACCTATCCACGCGCCGGAAGCATGGGCAGGCTGGACAATCCGGACGACCCGGCAGGCGGGTCGGATGCTGCGCCAGGGCAACGCCCCCCGCCAGAGTGAAAAAAACTGGCCGGAGTGCTGGCCTCGGGCGCGTGGCGCGGCTAATACAGCGCAAAATAGACGTCCCAAGGAGCTTTGGCCAATGAGCGCGCAGATTCGCCCGCAACCGGGGATCATGGACATAGCGCTCTACAAGGGCGGGACTTCGGCAATCGCCGGGCGTGATGATGTCCTGAAGCTGTCATCGAATGAAAACCCGTTCGGCGCGGGCGATCTGGCGCGTCAGGCCTATCTGCGCGCGGGCCATGATCTGCATCGCTATCCCTCGACCGACCATGCGGCGTTGCGCATGGCGCTGGGCGCCCAGTTCGGGCTGGACCCCGAGCGTATCATCTGCGGCGCCGGGTCGGATGAGATCATATCCTTTCTGTGCCAGGCCTATGCCGGGCCGGGGGATGAGGTGCTGTACTCGCAGCATGGCTTCCTGATGTACCGCATCTCGGCGCAGGTGGCAGGCGCGACGCCTGTGGTGGCCCCGGAAACGGATCGCACCACCGATGTCGATGCCATTCTGGCAAAGGCCGGCAAGCGCACGAAGCTGGTTTTCATCGCCAACCCGAACAATCCGACCGGCACGATGATCCCGCTGTCCGAGATCATGCGTCTGGCCAAGGCGCTGCCCAAGCAGGCGCTGCTGGTGCTGGATGGGGCCTATGCCGAATACGCGGCAGAATATGATGGCGGTGCGGCGCTGGTCGATACGCGCAAGAATGTCGTGATGACACGGACATTCTCCAAGCTGCATGGGCTTGGCGGGCTGCGTATCGGCTGGGGCTATGGCCCCGGACACGTGATCGACGTGCTCAACCGCGTGCGCGGGCCGTTCAACCTGTCCAACATGCAGCTTGCCGTGGCCGAAGCGGCGCTGGCCGACACGGCCCATATCAGCCGGAGCCTGAGCGAGAATGCCCGCTGGCGCGACTGGCTGTCCGAACGACTGACTGCGCTGGGCATCCCCACCGATTACAGCCATGCCAATTTCGTGCTGGCACGGTTTCGCGATGCGGAACAGGCCGATGCCTGCAATGCGGCTTTGCTGGCCGATGGCGTGATCGTGCGTCAGGTGGGCAGCTATGGCCTGCCCGAATGCCTGCGGGTCACAGTGGGGGATGAGGCGGCCTGCCGCAGGGTGGCCCATGTCATCGGCATGTTCATGGAGGGGCAGGCGTGACCACGGCGCTTTACAGGCGCGTCGCCTTTGTCGGGCTGGGGCTGATCGCGTCTTCCATGGCGCATGCCATACGCGGCGCCAGTCTGGCGGCGCAGATGTCCGGCACGGCAAGGTCTGCGGAAACCCGCGACATCGCACGCGAGATAGGGCTGGTCGATCAGGTCTGCGACACGGCCGCCGAGGCTGTGGCCGGGGCCGATCTGGTCGTGCTCTGCGCGCCCGTCGGCGCCATGGCCGATATCGCGCGCGAGATCGGCCCGCATCTGGCCCCCGGCGCAACCGTGACCGATGTCGGCTCGGTCAAGCAGGCGGTGATCGATGCTGTCGGCCCGCATCTGCCCGGTCATGTGCATTTCATCCCCGGCCATCCGCTGGCCGGGACTGAACATTCGGGTCCCCGCGCGGGTTTTGCTGGGCTGTTCCGCAACCGCTGGTGCATCCTGACCCCGCTGGAGGGCTGCGACGCGGGGGCGCTGGACCGATTGACCCGGCTCTGGCAGGGCATGGGGTCGCAGATCGACCTGATGGATGCCCCGCATCACGATCTGGTGCTTGCCGTGACCAGCCATACGCCGCATCTGATCGCCTATACGATGGTGGGCGTCGCGGATGATCTGCGCCGGGTGACCGACAGCGAAGTGATCAAGTATTCGGCCGCCGGGTTTCGCGACTTCACGCGAATCGCGGCCTCGGACCCGGTGATGTGGCGCGATGTGTTCCTGACCAACAAGGATGCAACGCTGGAGATCCTGGGCCGCTTCACCGAAGAACTGTTCGCGCTGCAGCGTGCGATTCGCCGGGGCGATGGCGCTCAGCTGCAGGATTATTTCACGCGCACCCGCGCGATTCGGCGCGGGATCATCGAAGCGGGGCAGGACACCGACGCCCCCGATTTCGGACGTCAGAACACCTGAAGGAGGGAATGGGATGCGGCAACTGGTGATGGTTACGGTCCTGTGCTCTCTGACCCTTGTAGGCTGCTCCGGTGGCGGATCGCGCGATTCGGGCGGCGGTATCCCGATCATTGGCGAAGTTCTGCCGCGCGCAGGCAGCTTTGTCGGTAGCCTCAACCCGTTCAGCCGTCGTGGAGGGCGATCGCGCGAGGCCGAGGGGCGACTCTGCGGTGTGCGCGGGATCGAGGGCGAACGAATCCCGCCCATTACATCAAGTGTCGAGGGCTGCGGCGTGGCCGATCCTGTGCGTGTCACGCGTGTGGACGGTGTGCGCCTGACCCAGGCCGCGATTCTCGACTGTGAAACGGCCGAGGCGCTGCATACCTGGGTGCGCCGGGGCGTGCGCCCGGCGGTAGGGCGCACAGGCGGCGGGGTCGAGGGACTGCGCGTGGCCGCGCATTACATCTGCCGCCCGATGAATCACCGACCCGGCGCGCGAATCTCCGAACATGGGCGGGGTCGCGCTATCGATATCAGTGCAGTTCTGCTCAAGAACGGGGATGAGATGGATGTGCTCAGCGACTGGCGCGGCTCGCGCCATTCGCGGGCGCTGCGCTCCATGCATGGCAGGGCCTGCGGGATCTTCGGCACAACGCTGGGTCCAGGCTCTGACGGCTTCCACGAGGACCATTTTCATTATGATACGGCCCGTCACGGAACTGGCCCGATCTGCCGCTGAGACAGGCGATTTGGAATCTTTTTCATATTTTTGTCGATTTGGTCTTGCGTGTATCGGCGGTAGTATCTAGATAGCGCTTCACCGGCGGCGGGGAACTGTGGTCGGGGAGGCGCTGAGGGGCTGGAAGGTTCCTGGGGTAGCTGAAGAAATCAGAGGCAGGGTTGCATGGGGTTGCGCCGCGGTGTTGTGGCGATGCTCGATGTTGTTTTGTGTCTGGTGTGCTGTTTGACATGATTGGTACTTGAAGAGATATGTGGGCGGTCTGGTCTGTTTTCGATGGATCGACCGGGCGCATATCGGCTCTCTAGCGCTGCTTTTTGTGGTGCGATGATGGGAGTGTCAGCTTCACTGTTTTGCGGCTTTCGGTTCTCTTTGGAGACGAGAGCACAGAACGGAAAGACGGGATCGGGTTAAGCACCGGTCCTGTGATATGTGCTTGGGTTTGACGTCAAGGATACGAGCTATGCTCGTTTCAACTTGAGAGTTTGATCCTGGCTCAGAACGAACGCTGGCGGCAGGCTTA
>REDZ01000168.1 GCA_007695345.1 Paracoccaceae bacterium
ATCTTTGCAAAAATATCCACGGGGATTTTCAAGGGGGATGTATCCCCCTTGAAGCAGGGGGCGCTGGCCCGCAGGGCCAGCCTGGGGGGCGGCAGCCCCCCGGGCCCCTCTCAAAGGCGCACGCCCTCGCGACCCGCAAGATCGGTAAAGAACTGCCAGGCCACCCGCCCCGACCGCGCCCCGCGCGTGGCCTGCCACTCGATCGCCTCGGCGCGCAGGCGCGCGGGCTCCACCGACAGACCATAGGCCGCGCAATAGCCCTCGATCATCGCCAGATATTCGTCCTGCCCGCAGGGGTGGAACCCCAGCCACAGCCCGAACCGATCCGACAGCGATACCTTTTCTTCCACCGCCTCGGACGGCGTGATCGCCGAAGAGCGCTCATTCTCGATCATGTCGCGCGGCATCAGATGGCGCCGGTTTGACGTGGCGTACAACACCACATTCTCCGGCCGTCCCTCGACGCCCCCATCCAGCACCGCCTTCAGGCTCTTGTAATGCTGGTCATCATGGCTGAAGGACAGATCGTCGCAGAACAGGATCACCCGCGCATCCGGGCTTGCGCGCAGATGCCCCATCAACCGCCCGATCGAGGGCAGATCCTCGCGCTGGATCTCGACCAGCGTCAGCCCTGCATCCGGCACCTCTTCCAGCACCTGCGCATGCACCGCTTTGACCAGAGAGGATTTTCCCATACCCCGCGCGCCCCATAGCAGCGCGTTATTCGCCGGCAATCCGCGCGCGAACTGGCGGGTATTGGCCATCAGCGTGTCGCGCGACCGCTCGATCCCGTGCAAGAGCGACAGCGCCACGCGATTGACCTGTGCCACCGGCTGCAACCGGTCGGGGCCCGTGTGCCAGACAAAGGCCGCCGCGGCATTCAGATCAGGGGCCGGTTCGGGCGCGGGTGCCAGCCGCTCCAGCGCCTCGGCGATCCGGCGCAGGGCGTCTGCATCACTCATTTCTCGTCTTCCAGCTCATCCTCGAAAATCTCGTCATCGTCATCCAGCAGCCCCTCGCGGCGCAAGCGCTCATTGCGCTGGCGTTCCACGCGCGCCACCAGACGGATCGAGATTTCATACAGCCCGTAAACCACCACAAACAGGATGATCTGGGTGATCACATCGGGCGGCGTGACAAGTGCTGCCAGCACCAGGATACCCACGATGGCCCATTTGCGCCCCGCGCGCAGGCCGCGTTCCGACACCAGCCCCGCCTTGCCCATCAGCGTCAGCAGCACAGGCAGTTGAAAGCACAGACCAAAGGCCACGATGAACTTGATCGTCAGGTTCAGATATTCCTGCGCCGAGCCCTGAAAGACCACTGATAGCGGGGCCGCGCCGGGGATATCATCGATCACCTCGCCCCCGGTGCCGAACTGCTGAAAGCCAAGGAAAAAGTTATAGGCCAGCGGTGTAACAATATAAAAGGCAAAGGCCGCGCCCAGCAGAAACATGAAGGGCGACGCGATCAGAAAGGGCAGAAAGGCCCCTTTTTCCGACCGATACAGCCCTGGTGCAACGAAGCGCCACAACTGCGCGGCGATCACCGGAAAGGCCAGCATGAACCCGCCCAGCAGCGACACCTTGATCGCGACAAAAAACCCTTCCTGCGGGCTGATGAAGATCAGGTCGCAATCCTGCCCGCGCGAGGCAAGCGCATCGCACAAGGGCGCGGTCAGGAAGTTGAAGATGGGCGTCGCGATGGTGAAACAGATCACCATGCCGACCAGAAAGGCCAGCACCGACTTGATCAGCCGCGAGCGCAGCTCAGCCAGATGCTCGACCAGGGGCGCGCCCTTGTCCTCGATATCGTCGTCATAGTCGTCGGGGCGGTTGGTCGTGCTCATGACGACCCCTTGTCAGCGGCCGTATCGCTGGCCGGGGCTTTGGTCCTGGACCGGGCTTTACCCTTGGCAGGCGTTTTGGCCGGGGCCTTGGCGCCTGCGGTTGCCCGCGCTCCGGTGGAGGCCCTGGGTTTTGCTGCAGCGGGGGTCTTGGCAGGGGCTTCGGCCCTGGCGGCGGCAGTTGTGCGGCCCTGCGCGGCGCTGGCGGGCGCCGTTGCGCCGTCCGCTGTTGCAGAGGACGGCCTGGCTTTTTTGGCCTTGTGCGCCTCGCGCATCGTGTCCATTTCGGCGGCGGCGCGGTCCAGCGCCTCTTCATCATCGGGGTCGGTTTCGGGCGCGTTGCGGGCGGGTTTCTCCGCCTTGTCCTCGCGCATCGGGTCCCAGGAGTTCAGCTCGTCCATCCCCGCACCCTTCAGGTCGGTGGCCTTGCGCAGATCGCGCGCCACGTCCTTGACGCCGGTCGAATCAGCCGCGTCATCCATTGCGCGCTGGAATTCACGCGCCATTGCGCGCGCTTTCGCCGTGAATTGCCCCAATGTCCGAAACATCTTCGGCAGGTCTTTGGGGCCCACGACGATCAGCGCGACAATGCCGATCACCAGCAGTTCAGTCCAGCCCAGATCAAGCATGACACCCTTTCCGCCCCAGCGCCGCGTTTCGCGGCGCTATCGGCTGCCTTGCATTAATAGGCGTCAGACCTTGTCCTTGCCACCCTCGGTATCACTGTCAGGCGTGACATCGCGGGCAGTCTGGGAACTCTCTTCCTCGGGCTTCTCGATCTCGCTGGTGTCGTCTTTCAGACCCTTCTTGAACGAGGTGATCCCCTTGCCCACTTCGCCCATCAGTCCGGCAACCTTGCCGCGACCGAACAGGACCAGCACGACAATCGCGATCAGAATCAGACCCGCAGGGCCAATATTGTTCAGCATGCCTATCTCCCTTGTGCGCGCCGGCGCGCACCGCTTCACATAGTTCATCTATGGATTATCGCGCGCCAATCAAAGCCCAAATTTCAGAATCGGGACAGAATCACGCGGGATTGCGGGCCGGACTGGCGTGTCGGGGGCCGTCAGCCAAGGGTGGCAACGCACGCGGACAGCGCGCCCGTGCAGACCTGATCGCGCCCTGCATTCTTGGCCGCATAGAGCCGCTCGTCGGCCTGCGACATCAACGTCATGACCGAGACGGGTTCGCTGTCACAGCTTGCCACGCCCATGCTGGCGGACACCCGGATCTGGTCGAACCCTGTGATGCGCAACTCCCGCAGCGCCACACGCAGACGTTCGGCAAGCTCGGTCGCACCCGTCAGATCAGCGGCCACCAGCAGGCCGAATTCTTCGCCGCCCAGACGCCCAAAGCGATCCTCGGCGCGCAATTCGCGCCGCACCAGCCGCCCGACCGCACGCAGAACAGCATCGCCCGCCAGATGACCATAGGTGTCATTGATCTTCTTGAAATGGTCCAGATCGAACATGATCAGGCTGCAGGCGTCCCCGTTGCGACGGTTGCGGGCAACCGCGCGCTCCATGTCATCGGCAAAGGCGCGGCGCGTCAAGGCGCCGGTCAGAACATCGATATGCGCCTGCGCCCAGAGCGCGTGCTGCTCGACGATCAGCGTCGCGAACCCTTCCAGCAGCGCCTGCGCACCGGGCTGGAATACAGGCGCAAAGGCGCGCAGCATCCCGACACGCTTGCGCCCGTCCATCAGCGTGACCTCGATGCAGGCCATTTTCAGCGCGACCGGCTGGGGGGCATCACCGTGGAACTGGATCAGAACCTCAGTCGCGCCCGTGGTCTGACGGATCAGCCCGATAATCGTTTCAAGATGTGCAAAGCCACCCCGATCACGCGGCGCGTCGCAACGACCGGATCGCAGCCGTGCTGTGGATGCACTTTTGGCGATGGGACCGTGATAGCTCATGGGGACACTTCCTCGTATTCGTTCCCATGAAAATAACCAGTTAACTATGATGGGGCCGCGGTCGGATCGGGGCAAAACCAAGACCATTGGCCGCTGCACGCCGCGATGTCGCCGTTTTTTGCCAATTGCGCCTTATTCCCGCCAAAATTGCACAACCGTCACGCGAGCGATTTCAAGGCCCTGAAACCGTGGGGTTCAGCCCTGTTCGCGCAGGGCAGCGAATCGGTCGCGCTGCCGATCCGTCCAGAGAACCGTGAGTCGATAGCCCTCGGGGATCTGCGTTTCATCCTCGACCAGCGATTGTTCGAACAGCCATGCGCGCGCGCGCCCCTCGGCAAAACCCAGGGTCAGTTCGGCCCGGTGGCGGCGGTCATCCAGAAGCGTGCGCATCGCATCGAACAGCCCATCCAGCCCCGCCCCCGTGATGGCAGAGCCGAGATAGACGTCCTCACGCGCCTCGGCCCGCTGCGCAAGCGCGGCAAGCTGCGGCTCTGGCAGCAGGTCGGATTTGTTCCACAACTCCACCTGCGGGGTGTCCACACCCACCCCCAGATCAGACAGGATATCGCGCACGTTGCGCGCCTGTTCCTCGGTCTCCTCATGCGCGATATCGCGCACATGCACGATCAGATCGGCCTCTAGAACCTCTTCCAGCGTGGCGCGAAAGGCCGCGACAAGCTGTGTCGGCAAGTCCGAGATGAAACCCACAGTATCCGACAGGATGACATCCTTGCCACTTGGCAATCGGACGGCACGCATTGTCGGGTCGAGCGTGGCAAACAGCATGTCCCTGGCCATCACCTCGGCCCCGGTCAGGCGGTTGAACAGCGTCGATTTGCCCGCATTGGTGTAGCCCACCAGCGCGACAATCGGATAGGGCACCTTGCGCCGGGCAGCGCGGTGCAGTTCGCGCGTGCGCGAGACCTTGGCAAGCTGGCGGCGCAGGCGGACCATCTGGGTATCGATGGCGCGGCGATCAGCTTCGATCTGCGTCTCGCCCGGACCGCCGACAAAGCCCAGCCCCCCGCGCTGGCGTTCCAGGTGGGTCCAGGCACGGACCAGCCGCGTGCGCTGGTAGCTGAGTGCGGCCAGTTCCACCTGCAACACGCCTTCGCGCGTGCGGGCGCGGTCGGCAAAGATCTCGAGGATCAGGCCGGTGCGGTCCAGAAGCTTCACATCCCAGTCGCGTTCCAGATTGCGCTGCTGAACCGGTGTGACCGGGCCATCGACCAGCACCAGATCGATCTCTGAATCGTGGATGAGATCGTGCAACTCGTCCAGCTTGCCCGATCCGAACAGCTTGCCGGCATGGGCCTTGGGCAAGCGGACGACCTGCGCCTGCACGACCTCCAGCCCTGGCAGGGCATGGGCCAGCGCGACGGCTTCGGCCAGCGCGTTCTCGGGCGCGCGCGGGCTGTGGGCTGTGCGGATATCGGGGTGCAGCACCAGCGCGCGGGTCGCACGCGGCGCGTCGGTCGTCACAGGGCTATCGTCGGGGTCGCGGGCGATCAGCTATCACCCTCATAGAGCGAAATCGGCTGGCCCGGCATGATCGTCGATATGGCGTGCTTGTAGACAAGCTGGCTTTGCCCGTCGCGGCGCAAGAGCACGCAGAAATTGTCAAACCAGGTGATGACCCCCTGCAGCTTGACCCCGTTGATCAGAAATACCGTTACCGGAACCTTGTTCTTGCGGACATGGTTGAGAAATGCGTCTTGCAGATTCTGTCTGTCACTGGCCATGCGCTTGCCTTTTTGCTGGGCGTGTTTGCTATACGCAAGGAGCCTTGTCTCCCTATGTCATGACTATGGAACGGGTTTTCGGAAACTTCCAGCCCCGAAACCCACAAAATCGGCCCCACGGCGAAACTTTGTTGCGCGAAACGGCCCATGGGGACAGCAGCGCGGCGTGTGTCTGTCCACTCAGCGGCGCCAGAAGATCGACAGCAGCAGCAACAGTTCCAGCCGCCCCAGGATCATGCCGAAACCCAGCGCGGCGCGGGTCAGGTCGCCCAGATCAGACCACGAGAGCGGCGCATCGCCTGCCACCTGCGCCAGCGGCCCGGTCGTGCTGAGCGCGGCCACCGCGAACACGATCGCATCCTCCATGCGCAGGCCCGCCAGTGTCAGCAGCGCTGTCAGCGCCATCAGCGAGAAGATGAAGATCATCAGGAATTGCCAGGCCGACACGGCCCCCATTTCGCGCAGGCTGCGCAGGCGGTGGCCGTCACCGCCAACGCTGGCGGGGTAGACAAGGCGCTCGACCTCGTGCCGGGCCTGCCAGAACAAAGCGAAGGCGCGCATCAGCTTCAGCCCGCCCGCCGTGGTCGCGACCCCGCCGCCGATCATCGCAAGCCCGATCAGAACCATGCCCGCAGGCCCCGCAAACACCCCGTCCGGCCCGACCGCATGGCCGCTGACGAACCCCGTCGTGGTCAGGAACGAGAGCGCCGTGAACCCATGCCCCCAGAGCGTGGCCAGCGTGGTGCCGCCATCGACAATCAGCCGCAGCGACATCAGCACGACAATCGCGCCCAGCAGCACAAGCCCCGTGCGCAGTTCCAGATCCTGCGCCATAGGCTGGCGCCCCAGTGTCAGTTGCGCGCCGGGCCAGACGCGACGGCAGAGCGCCAGCAGCAGCACCAGGGCGACCAGCAGTTCGGACACGCCGCCCATCAAGGCGGGCTCCGGGGCGATGCCAGAGGTCGCGAGCGTGGACATCGCCACGATCAGCGCGACCAGCGGCGGGTTACCGGCAATCGACAGCGCCACCCACAGCGCCAGTGTCAGCCCCACATAGAAGGGCGCGATCACGCGCAACTGGTCATGCAGACGCGTCACGCTCCTGTCATCATAAGTTTCATCCAGCACGCTGCCGCGATGCGCGCGCTGCCAGCCTGCCAGGTCGGTCTGCCGCCGGGCCTGGGTTGCGAACAACTCGAACCCGCCCAGAGTCATCGGTGCCAGCAGCGCGGTCGCCACCACCAGAATGAACAGCCCGCCCCCCCATGCGACCAGCGCGCGCCACAGATGCAGGCTGAGCGTGATTTCCCCCTCGATCACACTGGCCCCGGTGGTGGTGAATGCGGCGATCATCTCGAACCAGGCATCGCGAAAGCGCAGGTCGGGGACGGCCTCGGTCAGGGGTATCGCCATCAGCGCCGGCAGAAGCAGATAGATCAGCGCCAGATACGAGAAGGGATGCGCCAGAGTCGCATTGCGCCCGGTCAGATTGCGCCCGGCCAGATGGATCATCCCCGCGGCACTGGTCAGAAGCGCGCTTGAATACAGAAAGGCGCGCGCCAGCGCATGTTCGCGCAGCGTGAAGCCGATGGCCGCGGGCAGCAGCATCGCCACGGCCGTCGCCCCGATCAGCGCCACCAGTATGGTTGTGCCGCGTCCGCCAAACCCCATTGCGCCCCCTGCCCGTCCCCCGCCCGTCCCTTGCCCGTCCGGCCCGGGCGGATCAGAAATACTCGACCGCGACCTGCAGCAATTCATCAACCTTCGGGACATCTGCCGTCAGCGAGAAGATCACCACCAGATCGCCATCGCGCAGGACCATATCGCCCGTGGGGCGCATGAACTCACCCTTGCGCGACACCCCGATCAGCAGCGCGCCTTCGGGAAAATCCACATCGCGCACGCGCGCATTCGACAGCGCCGAGGTGCCCAGAACCTGCGCCTCGATCACCTCGGCCTCGCGGTCGCCCAGCAGATAGACCGAGCGCACCCGTCCGTGGCGCACATGCCGCAGGATCGACGAAATCGTCAGCGCGCGCGGGTTGATATGCGCGTCCACCCCGGTCGCATCGGCCAGCGAGACCAGCCCCGGATCATTGATAAGCGAGATCACCTGCCGCGCGCCCATGGTCTTGGCGCGCACAGCCGCCAGCAGATTGGTGCGGTCATCATCAGTCAAGAGCAGGACCGAGTCGGTCTTGGAGATCCCGGCTTCATCCAGAATTCCCGCATCCATCCCGTCGCCATGCAGCACGATCGAGCGTTTCAGCCCATCCGCCGCCGCCTCGGCGCGGCTGCGGTCGCGTTCGATCACCTTGACGCGGACCCGCTGCGGCTGGTTTTCCAGCGCGCGTGCGACTGTCAGGCCGACATTGCCGCCCCCCACGATCAGCACGCGGCCCTGCGGCTGCGGGGGCTTGCCAAAGACCTCGAATGTGCGGGCGACATCGCGGGTATCGGTCAGCAGATAGACCTGGTCGCCCGCGAAAAGCTGGTCCTCGGGTTCGGGCGCGAACAGCCGCTTGCCGCGCCGCACCCCCGCCACCATGATTCGCAGCGTCGGAAACAACTCGGACAATTCGCGCAGCGACGTTTCGAGCACCGCGCAATCGGCATCCAGTTGCAGCCCGATCAGCAGGGCCTTTCCCTGAAAATATTCGTGCACATCGAATGCTTGCGGATAAGCCACACGGTCGAGCGCGGCGAGGCTGACCTCGCGCTCTGGGCTGATGATGACATCGATGGGCATGTGTTCGCGGCGGAACAGGTCGGAATAGCGCGGGTTCAGATAAGATTGCTCGCGCAGCCGCGCGATGCGCCGTGTCACGCCAAAGACAGAATGCGCCACCTGACAGGTCACCATATTGACCTCATCGGAATAGGTCGCCGCAATGATCATGTCGGCATCAGAGGCGCCGGCCTGATCAAGGATGGTGGGATAGCTGGCATAGCCTACCACGCCCTGCACCTCCAGCGTGTCGGTGGCGCGGCGCACCAGTTCGGGCTTGCTGTCAACGATGGTCACATCATTGCGTTCGCTCGACAGGTGGCGCGCGATCTGCCAGCCGACCTGCCCTGCCCCGCACACGATAACTTTCATGGCTTGCGCGCCCCTGCCGCGTGGCTTTGCAGTTCTGGACCTGACACAGCCTGCACGGCAGTGCAAGCACGGGCTGCGCGCACTAGCCCTTCGCCTCGGACAGTTTGGGGGCCGTCACACCCAGCGATTTCAGCTTGCGGTGCAGGGCCGAGCGTTCCATGCCCACGAAACTGGCCGTGCGGCTGATATTGCCGCCAAAGCGCTGGATCTGCGACAGCAGATACTCGCGCTCGAACAATTCGCGCGCTTCGCGCAGTGGCAGGGTCGTCAGGCTGCCCGAGAGCACGATGCGCGAAATCTCTTCGCTATCGTTTGCGGGGGCCTCGCTTTGCAGGTCGCTGATCTCGATGGGGCTGCCCGCCTCGCCCAGGATCATCGCGCGCTCTATCACATTGCGCAACTGCCGGATATTGCCGGGCCAGCGCATGGTCTGCAGATGCGCGCGCGCCCCGTCCGACAGCGGCCGCCGTGCCAGCCCCTGCAGGCGGTGCAGTTCTTCCATGAAATGCTCGGCCAGCAGCGGGATATCCTCGCACCGTTCCTCCAGCCCCGGCACACGGATCGGCACCACATTCAGGCGGTCGAACAATTCCTGCCGAAAGCGCCCCTCGCGCACATTCGCAGCCAGATCCTGCGTGGTGGCCGACATCACGCGCAGATCGACGCGCACCTTGTCGGTGCCACCCAGCCGGGTGAATTGCTGCTCGACCAGCACGCGCAGGATCTTGGATTGCGTGCCCATGGGCATATCGGCGACCTCGTCCAGATAGACGACGCCGCCATGCGCCTGTTCCAGAAGCCCCGGTTCCACCCCGCGTTCGGGGCTTTCGCGTCCGAACAGCACCTCTTCCATGCGGTCGGGTTCAATGGTGGCCGAGGACACGCAGACAAAGGGCGCCTGTGCGCGCTCCGAATGTTCATAGACATAGCGCGCGGCAGCCTCTTTCCCGCTGCCTGCGGGGCCGGTGAACATGACCCGCGCATTGGATTGCGTGACCTTTTCGAGATTGTTGCAAAGCGTGCGGAACGCATGGCTTTCGCCCAGCATCTGCGCGGCATTGGATTCGCGCCGCTTGAGCGACTGGTTCTCGCGGCGCAGGCGCGACGCTTCCATCGCGCGGCTGATCACGACCATCAGCTTGTCGATATTGAACGGCTTCTCGATGAAATCATAGGCCCCCTGCTTGATCGCCGCGACCGCGATCTCGACATTGCCATGGCCCGAAATGATGACGATGGGAATATCCGGGTTCGAGCGCTTGACCGTCATCAGAATGTCGATCCCGTCCATCTTGCTGTCCTTCAGCCAGATATCGAGGATCATCAGCGCGGGCGGGTTGGCATTGACCTCGGCCATGGCCTCGTCGGAATTGGCGGCGCGGCGGGTGGCAAAACCCTCATCTTCCAGAATATCCGAGATCAATTCGCGAATATCGCGCTCATCATCGACAATCAGAATATCACTCATGCGCCCTCACCTTGTAACCTTTCCATAGCTCCCTCAATCCCGTCCTGTGGGGCAAGATTGGGCAGGCGGATGATCGCCATCGCCCCGCAATGCGTGTCGCCCTCGAATACCGGTGCATCCTCAAGCCGCATGCTGCCGCCATGTTCCTCGATGATCTTGCGCACGATCGACAGGCCCAGCCCGGTCCCTTCGGCGCGCGTGGTCACATAAGGCTCGAACAGCCGCGCACGGTCTTCCGGCAGGCCGATGCCGTTATCGGCAATCGTGATGCGCAGATCGACCTCGCCCGCATCAAATTTTATGCGAATCTCGGGGCTGACCCCCTCACCGGACCCGGCATCGCGGCGCGACTGGATCGCCTCGCCCGCATTCTTGATCAGATTGGTAAAGGCCTGCGCCAGCATGGTCTCGTCCACCT
>REDZ01000125.1 GCA_007695345.1 Paracoccaceae bacterium
GCGAAGACCGATACGCCCGCTGGGGCCGGGCCGTGAACGCGGTGCTGGGCGTGTAAGCGCGCGATCAGCGCAGCGCCGCGCGATCCGTGATCGCTGCGCCATCGCTGAGCGTGCTTGCCGGATAAAGCACGACCTGCGCGCCCGATTCCAGACCCCCCAGCACTTCGGCCATATCCGCCGATTGCCGCCCGATTTCGACCGGGCGGCGTGTGGCGCGCCCCCCGTCCAGCACGAAAACCGCCCAGCCCGCGCCATCGCGGAAGAGCGCCGCGCGCGGCACCTGCAGCAGATCATCCTCTTGCCACAGGATCACCCGCGCGCGCACGCGAAACCCCTCTCCCAGCGCTGGGCGGGCATCGCGTGGGCTGAGCAATTCGAAATGCAGCCGGACGCGCTGCTCTTCGATGCCCAGGGCCGAGACGCGGGTGAAGGCTGCAGGTTCTACCCGGCGCAACTGCGCTTCCAGCACGCTGTCCGCGCCCCAGCCCTCGATCAGGGCGTGCGCGCCTTCGGGGACGCCCACGGCATCGCTGGACAGAAGGTCGATCACCACATCCAGATCATCCAGATCGCCGATACTCAACAGCGGCGCCCCCGCCTGCACCAGCCGCGCATTGCGATCCTCGACCCCCAGCACCACGCCCGAGCGCGGCGCGACGATGCGCAGGCAGCAGGCGCTTTCCGGGCGGTCGGGGTCGAAGCGAAGTTCCGGGCCTAGAAGCTGCGCCTGCGCGCGCAGAAGCGTTGCGCGGCTCAGATCGCCCTGCGCGCGGGCGGCGGCAACGGATTGTTCAGCGCTGTCATGGGCGGCCTGCAGGTCTTCGAGCATCTGCGCCGGAATCGTGCCGCGGTCCGCCAGCGCGCGCCCGCGTTCAAGCTGCTGGAGAGCATGGGCGTAACTGCTCTGGGCCTGACGCAGATTGGTTTCGGCCAGTTCGACAGCGGCTTGCGCCTCGGTCAGGGCGGCTTCGGCCTGCGCGCGGGTGCGCGCATCCATCAGCGCGGGATCGGGCGGGCTGATGATGGCGACGACCGTTTCATCCGCAATCACGGCATCCCCCTCGACAACTGGCGCGCGCTGGGCATAGCCGGTGATCGGGGCCGTGATGGCATAGGGGTCGCGCACGCGGGTCACGCCCTGCGCCGCAATCTCGCCCTGCAATGGCCCGCGCGTAACCCGCGCCAGATCGACCGGGCTGGGCTGCGGCCAGAGCGCCCAGACAAACCCGCCGATCACGGCCAGCCCTGCCAGCCCTGCAATCCCGATACGTGCCCAATTCATCGCATTGTCCCCCTATTCCCGCGCCTTGAGCGCTGTCGCCAGATCGACCCGGTCCAGCCTGCGCCGCACCAGCAGGGCGGCACCAAGCGCCGCGACCAGCACGACCAGCGTGGCATAGCCAAAGGTCCGGCGCGAAATGTGAAATGGCAACTGGATCACGTCGGTCGACATGGTCGTAACCAGACCCTGCGCCAGCCCGTAGCCCATGACCCAGCCAAGCGGCAGGGCGATGAGTGTCAGAAGCATCATTTCCCCCACCAGCACATATCCGACCTGCAGGCGCGAAAACCCCATCACCCGCAGCGTCGCCAGTTCATAGCTGCGTTCCGCGACCTGGATACGCGCCGCATTATACACCACGCCCACGGCAATCAGCGCACCGATCATCGTGTAGATGCTGACCATGGCCAGCAGATTCTCGGCCAGCGTGGCATCGAACTGGCGGCGCAGATCGGACCAGTCCGACAGGCCGGCGATGGCGGGCGTGGCCTTGATGGCGGCATGCAGTTCCGGGATCTGGTCGTCGCGCACGGACAGGTGGATGGTGTTGACCTGTGGCGCGCTTTCCATTGCGGAGAATAGACCAGGCGCCGCGATATGCACCTCTTGCCCCAGCCCCTGCATGATGACCGCGCGCACCGGCAGATCGAGCACCCGGCGGGGCGGGGCCAGCATCTCGACGCGCAGGTGATCGCCTGGCCCCACACCCAAGGCTGTTGCCAGCGTCTGGGGGATGACCAGGCCGTCCTCGGGCGGGGTGATCACGCGGCCTGAATCATCGACAAGCTGCGTCAGCGTGGCACCGGGAAAATGACCCTGAAGCGCGGACAGGCGCGCCACATGCCCGTTGACCAGTCGCACCGGCATGGCAAAGGCCCCTTCGGCACGGGTGACGCCGGGCAGTGCATGGGCATCGCGCACGGCCTGTTCGGGGCGGGACTCGGCCAGTGTCAGGGTCATGTGCTGGCGATTGGCCTGCGAAAACAGCGTATCCGACAGCGCATCGACACTGTCAAAGATGAAATAGGACATCACCAGCACAGCAACCGAGGCTGATACGCCGACCAGTGTGATTGCCGCCCGCGCGGGCCAGCGCAGGATCGAGCGGAAGATCATCATCGTGGTCTGGCGTAACTGCATCCAGGCCAGCAGGCGGTCCGCAGGCCCGCGCGAAAACCCCGGTGGCGCGGGTGGCTGCATCGCTTCGGCCGGGGGCAGGCGCAGCGCGGCCCAGACAGCGCGCCCCGCGCCCAGCAGAACCGTCGCAGCCGCAAGCGCGGCCCCCACCCAGAGAGCCCCGGTCCCCTGACTGCGGATCAGAAACGGGAAGCGGAAGAAATCGGCATAGAGCCCGATCATCGCCTCGGCGATCCACCAGCCGAAACCTGCCCCTGCGGCCCAGCCCAGCACCCCGATGGCGAGCGCGAGCTTGAGGTAATGCCAGCCAATCTCGGGCGCGCTGTAGCCGATGGCCTTCAGCAACCCGATCTGCGCGCGTTCCAGCGCGATCAGCCGCCCCAGCACCATATTGACCAGAAAGGCCGCAACCAGCAGGAAGATCGGCGGCAGAAACGCCGCCATCACCCCAAGCTGCTGCAATTCGCTTTCCAGAAACGCATGCGAGCTTTGCCGGTCGCGCCCATAGGCCCCGGTGCCGCCCCATGGGTCAAGCACGCGGTCCACGGCGTCGATCACGGCGCGTTCATCCGCCCCGCGTGACAGCCGCAGGCTGATCTGGTTCACGGCGCCACTCATATCCATCACGGCACCGGCGCTTGTCTCGGGCATCCAGATCAGGCCGAAACGCCGGTCATCGGGCAACAGTGCGCCCGGCGCCATCGTATAGACGAATTCGGGGCTGAGCACCCAGCCCGTCACCTCCAACTCGCGCAACTGACCGTTCAGCACGGCGCGAAACCGCGCGCCGGGGAACAGGCCATGCGCTTCGGCAAAAGGTTCGTTCAGCGCGACCTCGTTGGCATTGTCGGGCGCGGGCAATCGTCCGCGCTGCACCAGCGGCAGGTTCAGCCCCGGACGTTCGGGCAGCGAAAGCACCTGTGCGGTCGCGGGTTCTTCCATCCCGTCAAGATCGAGCATCGCGGCAAAGCTGATCCGCCCCTCGGCCTGCGCGACCCCGTCAAGCGCGGCGATATCGGCGACGACCGAGGCAGGCGCGCGACTGACGCCGGTAAAGACATCGGCGAAGCGGTGGCGTTCATACCAAGCGGCCTGTGTGTCGCGCAGGGTCTGTTGGGTGGCCTGCGCGCCCACCAGCATCATGATCCCGCAGCCCAGAACCAATGCGATGGCCAGCGTCTGCGCCCAGATGCGCCGCAGATCGCGCACCAGCTTGCGGTCAAGCGCGCCTACCATGACACCTGTTCCGGGGCGATGCGCGTGGTGTTGACCGTGTCGCTTTTGACCTTGCCATCGGCCAGCACGATCACGCGATGGGCGATTTTCCGGATCGCGGCATTATGGGTGATCAGCACCGTGGCCGTGCCAAGTTCGCGATTGACCTCGTGCAGGGCGGCCAGAACCTGCACGCCGGTCGCAGAATCCAGTGCGCCCGTGGGTTCGTCGCACAGCAGGACATCGGGGCGTTTGGCGATGGCGCGGGCAATCGCCACGCGCTGTTGTTCGCCGCCCGACAGTTCGGCCGGGAAATGGTCCATCCGGTCGGACAGGCCCACACGCTCCAGCGCTTCTTCGGGGCGCATGGGGTTGCGCGCGATCTCGGTCACAAGGGCCACATTCTCGCGCGCGGTCAGGCTGGGGACCAGATTGTAGAACTGAAACACAAACCCCACATGGTCGCGCCGGAACAGCGTCAACTCGCGGTCACTGGCGCGCGTCAGTTCGCGATCCCGAAAGAAGACCCGGCCCTCACTCGGCAGGTCGAGCCCGCCGAGGATGTTCACAAGCGTGGATTTGCCAGAGCCCGATGCGCCAAGCAACACGACCAACTCGCGCTCGGCCAGTTCCAGGTCTACCCCGCGCAGGGCCCAGACGGCCACGGCGCCGGTCCGATAGACCCGCGTCACGCCGCGTGCGCTAAAGACAGGCGGTGCAGGAGCCTGTGTCATGTTGTGCATCTCAAGCCGATGTGGCCTTGGCGAAGTTTATCCTGTTCTGAACACAGGTTCAAACCGGTTCGCAATCGTCTGGCGGGTCAGGAAGCGCTATGGCCGCAAGGTGTCAGAGCTGGGCGCGCTACCAGCTCCAGGCGCAGTCGGACACACGCTGTTGCAGCGGGCGGTTCTGCCACGCTTCCAGTGAACTGCGGCGCGCGCGTTCCAGATCGGTGTTGAAGATTGTGATATGATCTTGGGTAAAACCCTGATCGAACACGTTCAGATTGGCCGCGTCATTCAGTCGGAGAGAGGGTTCATTGAAATTGGTCGAGCCGACAGAGGTAAACACATCATCCACGATCAGCAGTTTGGCATGCATGACGGTCGGCTGATATTCGTGGATGCGCACGCCTGCACCCAGCAGCGACCCCCGGAAATGACGCGAGGCGTTGCGCACCACCTCTTTGCTCATATGCGCGTCAGGCCCGGTGCCGGACGGGGGGATCAGGCCATGCGCTCGCGCGTGATGTTGTCGATCAGGGCGGTCATCTCGACCACGGATGTGCGCTGCGTGCGCACCATATCTGTCTCTGCCGGGGTGAACGTGTTGCCTGCGACAGCATGGGCGATTTCCGTATGCGCCTGTTTCAACGCGGTGCAGAACGTTCCGATTGCATCCGGATTGGCCAGTTCGGACGCGCGGTCATGGCTGTTGGCTATATCGGTGATCGCGGTATGCAGCGATTTCAGTATGTCACTGGGGTCGGGCATCCCCGTCTCTCCTGTGTGTGAACGATCTGGTTCAGAACGACCGTTGGGGCCCTCAGTTCCCCGTGGCGTGCCCTGTCGGTGGGTGCTTGCCGTCGCCGTGGCGCGCGCGGATGTGTCCGACGCTGCGATCTTGCATCAGGCCGGCATGGCGAATCGGTGCGCAGCGGTGGGTGTGATTCGGGCATCTGGGGATGTTGCATTTTGCACATGCGGGCAGAGCGAGTCAGCGCGATGCCCGGATCAGCGCCGGCATGAGGGCGACCGGATCGGATATCTGGTAGTGATCGACGTAACTTTACATAATATTTAGTCAGACTCCGCCGAGATGGCGGTCCGGGCTACTACCAGGCCGGCGTCCTCACCCACCTTCGGCCAGAAAAGATGTAAGAAAAATAAACTGTTATCGCTCTCATCTTTTAAATCATTGAAACACTTCATTATTTTGCAGCGCTTTTGAAAACAATAATCAGCAAAGTACAAGATTGCACGCATAGGTTGTTCCGTCAATCTGAATATGATTGACAAAATCGCGCTATCGCCGGAAACTATCTGCAAGGTCGAAAAGCTGACCTGATCACGGAGTTATTCCAGTGAGAATGCCGTACTCTGCAGTTCCAAAGAGTGCGATCTGACTAACTGAGTTATTAATAGTGTCGTAGGCTTTCATCCGTTTTTCGGAGGATGGAGAATGAGTGATGTTGATTATACGTATTCCACGAGTAGCGAAAAAAGATTTCTCGATATCACCTCCCGATTTACCGAAGTCAGTCATCTATTTTTTTCCCGAACAGCCATTTTCCATGACCAGATATCTTTCACCTATGGAGAGATAAGAATTTTCGTCGATATGCTGGCCGCGCAGCTTGTGCATTTGCGCGTCCGGCGAGGGGATCGCGTTCTGCTATGGGGCCGCGAAAGCCCGATGCTGATTATTGCCCGGCTGAGTATTCTGAAACTTGGCGCGTCCATCATGCGTCTGAAAGGGGATGAGAGCGCCGCCCAGGTGCAGCAGGTCATGGGCAGTCTGAAACCGCGATTGGCCCTGTTCAGTGGGGCCGTGAATGCGCCATCGCCCGATGTGTTCGGTCGGACGATTCAGGTATTTGACAGTTCCAGTCTGTTACGCAAACCGGCACGGAAAGCGAATACGACCATCCGGATGTCGCCATCGGATATCGCATTCATCTTTTCCTGTGAGAAAGAGTCAGATGCCGGTTATATCGGCTTTCCACAAAGCGCTGTCATGTTTTCCTTTGCTGGTCGTGGTAATCCGTTACAGGTTATTCCCGGCGAAGTGGTCCTGCTTCATCCGTCCTAGCCAGAGAACATGATCCTGACGCAGATATTCTGCACATTGTTACAAGGTGCAACGCTCAGACTTGCGACGGCTGAGCACGAGGGCGGGAACAGGATTGTGAGGGCCGGGCACGCGAATGTGCTGGTACTGAAGTCTGACGCGCTACTGCAAACTCTTGTGCATGACCCGGAGCTATTCCGGCGTGCGCGGATACTTCATATTGTAGGGAAACTGCCATTCCCACCAGTGATAAATCGTATTTTGCGAATGTCACTGGAGCTGCAGATACTTCATAATCACTTGCAGGATGGCTACCTCGGCCCGGTCGCCAATGCGATCATTACGCCTGACGGCAGCGACCTGAATATGCTGGGCTATCGGCCTGTGCCGGGGGTCAGGATCAGTTCGGGGTCGGCAGCAGGGCTGAAACACGCGACTGATCGCTTTCGGCCGACAGGCCCCGGCTGCGCGCTTGGCCTTGGCACAGGGACAGTGACCGAGGCGCTGACACAACCAGATATCAATTTCACGCATAGGTTGCAAAACGGGGCATATAGGATGTCGACATCCACCCCGGACGCGGGCGCCGCACAGGCGCAGTATCTTGGCCCCCTGTGGCAGATAGATGGGGTGGCGGAGGGGCATCTGGTCGGGGTGAACGCGGGCCAGGGCGCATACCGGCTTTGTGTGTTGCTGTGCGGGCAGGCGGGCGTTACCACCCACCCCGCGCTGGAGGCGCAGTTGCGCGGTGCCGTGGGGGATGACACCTGCGCAATCGACATCATCGCGCTGCCCGAGATGCCGCGCCTGTCGGATGGCGCGCCTGATCAGGCGGGTCTGTGCCGCATCGCGCAAGATCGTGTCGCGGAACCCGCGCAGCCCTGTGCGGCGCAGCTGCGCAACGTCAAGGACCAGATCGCCGCTGTCTGGGCCGAGGTGCTGGGCAATGCTGCCACGCCGCGCAACTCGGATACATTCTTCGGCCTTGGTGGCACGTCGCTGCAATTGATGACAGTGCAGCGCAAGCTGTCCGACCGGCTGGGGCTGGCCATCGCTGTGACGACCATGCTGGAAGCGCCACGGCTGAACGATCTGGCGCGCATTCTTGCGCGCGACATCGGCAACCGCACGGATATGCCCCTGCGTCCCCACGCCATGCCGGCAGATGCGCCCGACCCCGCCCGCGATGACGCGCCCGATGGTGCGGTCGCGATTGTCGCCATGGCCGGGCGCATTCCGGGTGCCCCCGATCTCGATGCATTCTGGGACGCGATCTGCACGGGTCGGAACCTGATCCGCCGGTTCGCGCCGGACGAGCTGGAAGATGCCTTTACCGATGCCGAGCGCGCCGCGCCGAACTATGTGCCCGTGCGCCCGATTCTGGAAGGCGCCGAGCAATTCGACGCCAAGTATTTCGGGATGCTGCCGCGCGAAGCCAGTGTCATGGACCCGCAGCACCGCGTGTTTCTGGAAATCTGCCATGAGGCGCTGGAACGCGCGGGATATGATCCGTTCGCGACGCCGGGGCGCGTGGGTGTCTATGCCGGGCAGGCCGCAAATACCTATGCGATCAACAATGTCCTTGCCGACCGGGAGAAGGTGGAGGATTTCACCTCGAATTTTCAGGTCGGGAATTATGCAGAACTGACAGGGTCGTGGGTGGACAGTCTGGCGACGCGGGTGTCGTTCAAGCTGGACCTGAAGGGCCCGGCGCTGACCGTGCAGACGGCCTGTTCCACCTCGCTGACCGCGATTGCGCAGGCATGCGAGGCATTGGCCGCAGGCAGTTGCGACATGGCACTGGCCGGGGGCGTGTCCATCACCTTTCCGCAGCGCCGGGGCTACATGGCGCTGGACGGGGGCATGGTGTCGGCAGACGGGGTCTGCCGCCCGTTCGACGCGGCAGCGAATGGCACTGTCTTTGGCCATGGCGCGGGCGTGGTGTTGCTGAAGCCGTTGCGGGCGGCGATGCGCGACCAAGACCAGATCATCGCGGTCATCCGGGGTGTTGGCGTCAATAATGACGGGGCCGACAAGATCGCCTATACCGCACCTTCGGTCATGGGGCAGGCGGGCGCGATTGCGGCAGCGCACCGGGCGGCGGGGCTGATGGCCGGTGATATCAGCTATCTGGAATGCCACGGCACCGCGACACCCCTGGGCGATCCGGTGGAACTGACCGGGCTGGCGCAGGTCTTTGGCCCCGATCTGGCGCGCGGCAGCGTGGCCATCGGGTCGGTCAAGGGCAATATCGGGCATCTGGATGCCGCGGCAGGGGTGGTCGGTGTGATCAAGACGGCGCTGATGCTGCAACATGCCAAGATCCCGCCGGTCGCGAATTTCCGCACCGAGAACCCAAAATTCGATTTCGCCGCCAGCCCGTTCCATGTGCCCCGCCAGTTGCAGGACTGGCAGCCCGATGCCGCAGATGGCGCGGCGCGCGCGCTGCGGCGCGCGGGCGTCAGTTCCTTCGGGGTGGGCGGCACGAATGTTCATGTGGTGCTGGAAGAGGCCCCGCCGCGCGCCCCCGCCACTGCCGATGACGGCCCGCATATCCTGCCCCTGTCCGCCCGTACACCAGAGGCGTTGGAGGTCATGCGCGCCCAAATGGCCGATTTTCTGGAACGCGAGTCCCCAGATCTGGGCGATCTGAGCCATACCTTGCAACTGGGCCGCCACGCCCATTCCTGCCGCAGTGCCATTGCCTGCACGGACAGGGCCGATGCCGTGATGGCCCTGCGCAAACCCGGCGCGCCACGTCTTGCACCCGAGGATACGCCGCCCCTTGTGTTCATGTTCCCCGGTCAGGGATCGCAATATCCGGGCATGGGCAGTGGCCTATATGCCACCGAGCCCGTGTTCCGCGACTGGATCGACCGGGGCGCGGCCCTGTTGGAGCCGCTGCTGGACCTGAATATCAATGATTTGCTGTGCTTTGCGCAGACCAGTGACGCGGCGGCTGCCCGCGCCCTGCGCGAAACCCGGCTGACGCAGCCTGCGCTTTATCTGGTGCAGGTGGCGACAGCGCAGCTCTGGCTGTCGCGCGGGATCACGCCCACGGCGATGATCGGGCATTCGGTCGGCGAATTTGCCGCTGCCACGCTGGCCGGGGTCATGTCGTTCGAGACGGGGCTGAAGATCATCGCCGCGCGGGGTCGTCTGATGCAGGACCAGCCGGGTGGTGCGATGCTGTCGGTGCGCGCGGATCACGCGGCCCTGGACGCGGTGCTGGATGACAGTGTCGATCTGGCGGCGCGCAATGCCCCGCGACTGCATGTTCTGGCCGGCAGCCATGAGGCGATTGCCGCCATGCAGGCGCGGCTGGAGCAGGTCGGCATTCCTGCATCGCTGCTGCACACATCCCATGCGTTTCATTCGCGCATGATGGACCCGGTGACAGATCCATTGCGACAGGAAATGCAGGGCCTGCCCCTGCACGAGCCGCAGATCCCCTATGTTTCTTGCGTCAGCGGGACATGGATTACCAAGGATGAGGCGCGCGACCCGGCCTATTGGGCCGCGCAGGCGCGCGCCACTGTGAACTTCGAGGCGGGTATTCAAACCGTCAGCGAAGGTCAGGGCACTGTAATGCTGGAAGTTGGTGCTGGCAGCACACTTTCGGCATTTGCCAGACAGACCCTGAAACAAAGAGGCCATGGCGGCATTTTTTCGTCGCTGCCGGATCACACCCGACCTGTACCTGACGCGGTCGCCATGGCCCACTCTGCTGCACAACTCTGGACCAGCGGATTCCCGCTGGACTGGTCCCGCTGGCGCAAGGGCAGCGGGCGGCGCATTGCCGCGCCGAGCTACCCGTTCGAACGTCGTCCCTACTGGATCGAAGCGCCCGCGCCGCTTCGCCGCGCGGGCCTGCGCGCTGCGGAACCGGGGACACTGCAACCCATAACGCAAGGTATTCTGCCGATGCCGAATGACATGACTGCCCCCGCCACCCTGCCTGCTGCTGACCGCAAGCCGCGCCTTGTGGCAGAGCTGTGCGCCCTGCTTTGCGACCTGTCGGGCGAGGAACTCGGCCCGCAAGAGGCGCCCCTTTCCTTTCTGGAGCTTGGGTTTGACTCGCTATTTCTGGGGCAGGTCAGCCAGAGCCTGGGCAAGACTTACGGCGTGCAGATCACATTCCGGCAATTGCTGTCGGACATCCCCTCGGTCGATGCGCTGGCGGCGCATCTGGACGGCCTGCTGCCGCCGGACGAGGCCCCGGTGGCGCAAGCTGTTCCTGCGACGACCCCGGTTGCGTCGGTCCCTGATGTCGCCATGGCCACGCCTGCGGTCGCTGCACAGGCGGCGCAGATCCCTGTGAGCGCCATGCCGCAGGTCGGTGCAGGCATGGAAGGGGTTGTGCAATCGCAGCTTTCGGTCATGCAGTCGCTGTTCTCTGAGCAATTGCGCGCCTTGGCGGGCGGTCAATCGCAGCCTGTGTCCGCCCCTGTGCTGACCCCTGCGGCTGCGCCCATCACTGCCCCTGTAACTGCGCCACCCGCCCCCGCTGTCAACACCACCACGCCAGAGGATGAGCCGGTGCGCTATGCCATCGGGCGCGGCATGGCCGTTTCCGGTGCCGCGCTGGATGACCGCCAGCGCGCCTTTGCCCGCGATCTGGCCGAGCGCTATGCCCGCAAACATGCCGGGTCCAAGGCGCGGACCGACCGCTACCGCACTGCGCTTGCCGATCCCCGAACCGCCGCGGGGTTCCGCGCGGAATGGAAGGAAATGGTCTTTCCGATCATTGCCGAACACGCAAAAGGCGCGCGCATCCGGGATATCGACGGCAATGAATTCATTGATATCGTCAGCGGGTTTGGACAGACCGCATTTGGTCATGCGCCCGATTTCGTGCTGGATGCGCTGCGCAACCAGATGGAACGTGGCTTTGCCATCGGCCCGCAATCCGATCTGGCCGGAAGCACGGCCGAACATTTCGCCCGCTTTACCAGGCATGAGCGCGTGAGTTTCTGCAATACCGGGTCCGAAGCCGTGATGGCCGCGATGCGCGTGGCGCGGACAGTGACCGGGCGCGACAGGATCGTGGTCTTTGCCAATGACTATCACGGCCAGTTCGACGAGGTTCTGGTCAAGGGCCGCAGCCGTGGGGCCACGCCTTCGGCCCTGCCCATCGCGCCGGGCATCCCGCGCAGCGCGTTGAACAACATGGTCGTGCTGCCCTATGGCGGCGCAGAGGCGCTGGACTGGATACGCGCCCATCTGGACGAGATCGCGGCCTTTGTGGTGGAGCCTGTGCAAAGCCGCCACCCCGAACACCGCCCCGCCGAGTTTGTGCGCGCGCTGCGTGACCTGGCCGATCAGTCCGGCGCGGCACTGGTGTTCGACGAGGTGGTCACCGGGTTCCGCGTGCACAAGCGCGGGATGCAGGGGCTGTGGGGTATCCGCGCCGATCTGGCCACCTATGGCAAGATCGTGGGCGGGGGCATGCCCATTGGCGTTCTGGCGGGCGACGGGCGGTTCATGAATGCACTGGATGGCGGGCCATGGCGGTATGGCGATGCGTCCAAACCCGAAACGCCCCCCACCTTCTTTGCGGGAACCTTTGTGCGCCATCCGCTGGCGCTTGCGGCCGTGGCGGCAACGCTGGAGCATATGGAGTTGCATGGCGATCAGCTCTGGACCGGGGTGGCGGATCGCACGCGGGCGCTGCTGGACCGGTTCGACCAGATATTCGACAGCCGGGGCCTGCCGCGCCTGATCAGCGGGTTTTCAAGCTGGTATGCCTTTAACCTGGTGCAGCACAACCCGACAGCGGCGCTCGCCTATCCGATGTTGCGCATGGCCGGGGTGCATGTGCAGGAAGGGTATTGCGGTTTCATGACCACGGCCCATTCCGATGCGGATTTCGCCCATATCGGGGCCACGATGGAAAGCGTTGTGGACCAGTTGCAGGAGATCGGCGTGCTGGACGGCACCCGCGCGGAACCTGCCAGCGCCCCACCTGCGCCGCAGGACACGGCCATCCCCCTCAGCCCGGCGCAGCGCGAGATCTGGATGATCGCGCAGCTTGGTGATCTGGCCTCGACCAGCTTCAATGAGGGAATGGTGATTGAACTGGCGGGCGATCTGGATATCCCGGCGCTGGGCCGCAGCCTGACTGCGGTTGTGGCCCGCCATGACGCGCTGCGCCTGTTGTTTGCGCGCAATGGCGACAGTTTCGAGGTTGCGGACCCCTATGACGTGGCGCTGCCCTGCCATGACCTGCGGTCCGAGGCTGATCCAGACGCGGCCCTTGCCGCGCTGCTGGATACCGAGGCGCGCACCCCGTTTGATCTGGTCGATGGCCCGCCCTTCCGCGCCGCATTGGTGCAGCGTGGCGATGGCGTGTTCACGCTGGTTCTGAACGCCCATCACATCGTCTGCGATGGCTGGTCCTACAATGTGCTGATCGCCGATCTGGCGCGGCTGTATTCGGCCGAGGTGACGGGTCAGCCCGCCGATCTGCCGGCCGCACCCTCTTTCGCCGCCCACGCCTTGCAACACGCGCGGACCCCGATGGACCCGGCGGTCGAGGGGTATTGGCGTGCGCAATATCACAGCCTGCCCGAACTGCCCGAATTGCCCACCGATCGCGCGCGCCCGAACCGGCGCTCGTTCCGGGGTGCCACCTGCAGCCGGATGATCAGCGCCGCGCAGATGAAGCGCTTTCGCAAGGCCGGGGCGCGGCAGGGCTGCACGCTGTTCAGCACGCTGTTTGCCGGGCTGCATATGCTGCTTGCGCGGTTGAGCGGCGCGCAGGATTTCGCGATCGGTGTGCCCACAGGCGGGCAGGCGCTGCTGGAAAACCCCGCGCTGATCGGGCATTGCGTGCATTTCCTGCCCATCCGCGCGCAGCTTGACCCCGATACGCCCGCAGGTGTGCATCTGCGCCAGATCCGCGATCAGGTTCTGGGTGCGTTCGACCATCAGGCCACCACCTATGGCGCGCTGGTCGAGGCGTTGGCGATCGAGCGTTCGCTTAGCCGTCTGCCGCTGACCGAAGTGCAGTTCAACCTGGAAAAAGTCGCTGAAGGCGCGCAATTCGAGGGGCTGCGCATGTCAATCGCGCCCAATGCAAAGGCCGGGGTCAATTTCGATCTGTTCTTCAACATGATCGAGAGTGACGAGGGATTGCGCGTCGATGTCGATTACAACAGCGATCTGTTCGATGGTGACACGATCAACCGCTGGATCGGCCATCTGGAAACGCTGCTGGGGGCCGTCGCCGATGATGCCGACACCCCGCTCAAGGCACTTCCGCTGTTGAATGCGGCAGAGGCCGAAGCGCTGGAAGCCCGCTGCAATGCGACCGCCGCGCCGCTGCCTGATCTGTCGCTCGCCGATCTGCTGCGCGAAGGCGCGCAGCGCCAGCCTGGCGCGCTGGCCTTCGAGGCCGAGGATGGTCGCCTGACCCATGCCGAATTCGACGCATTGAGCGATGCCATGGCCGCACAGATCCAGAATGCGCTGCCCGAACCGGGCGCACGGATCGCCGTTGCGTTGGAGCGGTCGCTCACGATGGTTGCGGCGCTGGTGGCAGTGCTCAGGGCCGGGCACGCGTATGTTCCGCTGGACCCGCGTCAACCCGATCAGCGGCTTGGGCTGATCCTGCAAGGCGCGCAGGCATCGGCGATCATTACAGCGGACGGCGCCTTGCCCGCCTATGCGCAGGGGATGGACCTGCTGGCGCTCGGCCCAGTGGTCGAGGATATTCAGGCCAGACCCCAGCGCCACCCCGTCAACCCCGAGGCAGCCGCCTATGTCATTTTCACCTCAGGCTCGACCGGCACGCCGAAGGGCGTCGAAATCCCGCAGCGCGCTGTGATCAATTTCCTGTCCTCGATGGCACAGGCACCCGGTTTCACCGAACAGGACCGAATATTGGCGGTCACCACAGTGTCGTTCGACATTGCGGTGCTGGAACTGCTGCTGCCGCTGGCCACGGGCGGCAGCGCGGTGATCGCGCGCAGTGATGATGTGCTGGACCCGTTCCGCCTGGTGGACCGGATCGGGCAGGGCGACATCACGGTGCTGCAGGCCACGCCCACGCTGTGGCAGATGCTGCTCGAGGCCGGGTTCACCCCCGCGGCGCAGGTAAAGATGCTGGCGGGGGGCGAACCCCTGCCCGCCGATCTGGCCGCGCGTCTGGTGGCTGGCGGTGGGGAGTTGTGGAACATGTATGGCCCCACCGAAACAACCGTCTGGTCCGCCGCGCACCGGATCACGCCGGAAGACGACCGCATCACCATCGGCTATCCCATCGCCAATACGCAACTGCCTGTACTGGATGCCGAGGACGCGCTGGTCCCACCCGGCATGATCGGAGAGTTGAACATCGGCGGGGCAGGGCTGGCGCTGGGCTATTTCCAGCGTCCGGACCTGACAGAGGCCGCGTTCCGCATGGTCGCGCTGCCCAGCGGCCCGCAGATGCTGTATAAAACCGGTGATCTGGCCCGCCGCCTTGCCGATGGCCGGATAGAGGTGCTGGGGCGGCGCGACAACCAGATCAAGTTGCGTGGCTTCCGGATCGAACTGGGCGATGTCGAAACTGCCATGCGCGGGCTGGCCGGGGTGCAGAAAGCCGCTGCCGCTGTGCAGCGTGGCCATGATGGCGCGATGCAGCTTGTGGGCTATGTCGTGCCGGAACCGGGCGCAACGCTTGCCGCGCCCGACATGATGCAGGCGCTGCAGGCCCGCCTGCCCGCCTATATGGTGCCGACTGCGTGGGTGACACTGGATGCGCTGCCGCAAACGATGAATGGCAAGCTGGACCGCAAGGCGCTGCCTGCGCCGGTGGTGTCCAGCATGGCCGCGCCTGCGCAGGGCACCACCGCGCCTGCGACGGATCTGGAGCGCCAGATCGCCGCGATCTGGCAAGAGGTTCTTGGTCTGGACAGCATCAGCACCACCGATACGCTCTTTGCCCTTGGCGCAGATTCGCTCAAGGTCTTTCGGATCGCCGCGCGGTTGCTGGATGCCGATCTGAATCTGGATGCGCGCGACCTGCTGGAACACCCCACGATCCGCGATCTGGCAACCTTTGCCGCCAGTGGGGAACGCGACCGGGGCGGCGCCAGGGCGCGCCCCTCGTTGCGCGATTTCCGGAACGGCGCGCGGCGCGCAGGGATGCGCGCCGACATGACGGCGGCGCAATAGGCGGGGCGGGTCAGTCTGTGGCAGGTCGCAGGGGTGGCCTGTGGCCCCGGTAACAGAGGCGCAAGGGCCGGTCCGTCGCGGCGGCCACGGCACCTGCGAAACCGGGCCCCAGATCCAGCGCCACCATCTGCCAGTCCGCACTGCCCGCGGCGCCCTGCGCGACACGCAACACGCGGGGTGGGCTTGCCGGGTCCGGCGTGACATCGAAACTGTCCAGCGGCTGCCACAGCCCAAGACCAGAGGCTTTCACAAACGCCTCTTTCCGGGTCCAGCAGTGAAAGAAACCCGCCAGCCGGTCCGCCGGGGCAAGGGCCGCAAGCGCGGCACGTTCTGCCGGGGAAAAGACGTGATCCGCCAGGCCAGGCTCTATCGGGCGACAGGCTTCGATATCGATACCGATGGCGGGGCCGGGGCTGATGGCCAGCGCCGCCCAGCCCGCACTATGGCTGAGGTTGAAGGCAGGCCCGCCCGCCAGCATCGGTTTGCCATGATCGCCAAGGGCGAAGTCCAGCCGCGCGGGTGCCGTTCCGGTCACATCGCCCAGTATCTCGCGCAGCCGTCCGCGCGCGCAGACAAAGCGCCTTCGGTCACGTTCAAAGCCGAAAGCAGCGGCGCGCTGATGCTCTCGCCCTGACAGATGCGCTTCCAGCCGTGCGCGCGCGGCGCCATGCAGATCGAGCGGCCAGAGCCAGAGATCAAGCTTTAGCGGCTGGCGCGCGAAGGCGTTCATGCAGGGCTGGGCAGCGGAAAGAGGCCCGCAGGCGCAGGGTCGGGTGTCTGGTCCTGCGACATCTGCGCGGACAGCGCATCGCGGATGAGGCTCGCAAATTCCTGCTGAAAGCGCTGGCCGGAAAAGCGCAGGGCATGGCGCGCGATCGCCCCCGCGTCAAAGCGGTCCTCCAACCGTTCGAACCGGGAAATGGCGGCGCGCAGGCTGTCGGCGGTCTGCTGGTCAAAGAACAGCCCGCATTTGCCTTCATCCACACTGTCCAGCGCCCCCCCGCGCCGATAGGCGATGACAGGTGTGCCGCAGGCCATCGCCTCGACCGGGACAATGCCGAAATCTTCCTCGGCGGGAAAGATCAGCGCGCGCGCCCCCTGATAGAGCCCCGGTAATGCCTCGGCTGCGACACGGCCCAGCATCTGCACATTTTCGGGCAGGTCGCGCGCAAGGGCCGCGCGTTCCGCGCCATCGCCGACAACCATCAGCGGCAGACCAAGCTGGCGGAACGCGTCGATCACCAGATCGGCGCGCTTGTAGCGCACCAGCTCGGACACGAACAGAAAATAGCGCCGCGGTGCGGGCGGTTGCGCCAGACTATAGGCCTGCAGGTCGACAGGCGGGTGAATCACTTGCGCGTTGCGTCCGTAAAACCGCCGGATACGCGCGGCCACGAAGCTGGAATTGGCGATGAAATGATCCACCCGCGCGGCACTTGTGACATCCCATTGCCGCAACCGATGCGCCAGACGCGCGAAATAGAACCGCCCCGCAGGGCCCAGCCGCGCAGCGTAATCGGGGTAGTGGTCCCAGATATAGCGCATGGGGCTGTGCATGTAGCACACATGCAGGCTGCCCGGCGGCGCGATCACCCCTTTCGCAGGCCCGCTTTCGGACGAAATGATCAGGTCATAGCCGCGCAGGTCCAGTTCTTCCAGCGCGCGGGGCATGAAGCCCAGGTATTTCTGGTAATGCCGCCGCGCGCGCGGCAAGCGTCCGACAAAGGTCTGCGTGATACTGTGCGCGGCCAACGCCGGCGAGATTCTGTCAGGGTCCAGCACATGGGTATAGATATCGGCCTGCGGGAACAGGCGCAAAATCTCTTCCAGCACCTTTTCACCGCCGCGCATGCCGATCAGCCAGTAGTGGATGACTGCCACCCGCAGTCCGGAAAATTCGCCATCAATAGGCGGAATAACTGTAGATTTCACTTGCAACCGCGTCCTTCCGGCGCACCTGGCTCAGCACTGTTCCCACAACCACTGCGCCCGCTTCTTCCAGTCGTTGCAGCGCGGCCCTGACCATGGCGCTGGCCGCGCGGTTGGTCTGCACCAGCATCAGTGTCGCGTCGGATTTGCTGGAAATGACCAGTGCATCTGACACGGCAAGCACGGGCGCGGTATCGACGATCACGACGTCATACTGCATGGACAGCCGCTGGATCAGGTCGCCAAAGGCCCTTGAGGCGATCAGATCGGACGCGTTTTCCGCAGGCTGAAGCGGCAGCACGATATCAAAGCCCAGATCGGGCAGGGATTGCACGCTGTCGGCGATCGTGGTTTCGCCGCGCAGATAGCGCAGCAGACAGCCGCCCTTCGGGTCCGCACCGATGTCCTGCGCGGTCACCGACCGGCGCAGGTCCGCGTCAATCAGCACCACGGATTTCGAGGCCCGCGCCAGCGAATAGGCCAGCATGGCAGAGACTGTGGATTTCCCCTCGCCCGCGATGGCAGAGGTGACCATCAGCACCTTGGGCTGGCCCACCTTGCGCACATCGAACAGCTTGGCGCGGATGGTGCGGACACTTTCCATGAACACGGAATGATTGTCCTTGACCTCTTGCAGCAGCCAGCGCCGGTCGCGCCGTTTATGCGGCACATAGGGCAGGATCGAGACGACGGGCAGATTGACCAGCGCGCGTAGCGCGTCCGAGGAATGGACGGATTTGTTCAGCGCCTCGCGCAGGAACGCGGTGGCGATCCCGGCCATCAGCCCCAGAAACGCGGCCACGCCCAGCAACATGGCCTTGCGCGGCTCGGACGGGGCGCTGGGGGTGCGTGCAATGCTGATGATCTGCGCATCGGGGCGCTGAAAGCCTGTCTGCGCGGTGGTTTCCATGAACCGCGTGAGCGAGCTTTCGTGGATATCGCGTATCGCGGCGGCAGAGCGTTCAAGCTGATCGAGCGTGATTGTCGCCGTTGAGATACGGGCCATGCGATCCTGAATCGCCTCCATCGCCTGCAGCAGCGCGCCCTGGCGGTGGGCCGCCATTTCCATGTCACTGCGGATCGCCTCTATCTGGCGGCGCAGCTCGGCCTCTATGCTGCGGTTGATATCGTCGATCTGGGCGGTCATGCCGACCATCTGCGGATGCCGCGCGCCCAGCGTGCGGGCCATTTCGGCCTTGCGCCGTTCCAGTTCGGCGCGTTCGCGGTCCAGGGTGGCCAGCAGCGGTGAACTGACCACATCGGCCACGGCATCGACCCCGCCGCTTTCATACAGGCTGCGGACCATGGCGTGGCGGAATTCGGCATCCGACCGCTCGATTCGCGTGGCGATGTAGCGGGTGTTCAGGTCGTTGAGCAATTGCTGCGTGGCGGCGGCATCGCCGCCAAGTTCCTCTGTCATTTCCGTGCGAAAGGTGACCACGGCGCTATCGGCCGCTTCCAGTTGCTGGCCGAGTTCGCGGACACGTTCGTTCAGAAAACCCGTGGCGCGCACGGTGGCGTCGCGCTTGGCCTCTAGCTGGTCATCGACATATTGGGCGGCAATCGTGTTCGCGATCAGCGCGGCCATGGCGGCATCATGCGCGCGCGCATTGATGCGGATGGCATAGGAAATGCCGACTTGCGACACGGTCACATCGCGCTGCAACCGGGTGATCAGGCGTTCGCGGGCGGTGGCATCGCTCATCACCTCGGCCGGTGGTTCTGCCATCCCCAGACGATCACGGATCATGGCCACGACCGCGCCCACAGCGCCGGCTTCCTGTGGCAGGCGAGGGTCGTAATCGGTGTGGTCCAGCAGCTCCAGCCGGTCCACCACCTTGCCCAGCAACAGGTTCGAGCGGATCAGCTCGACCTCGCCCGCCACGACAGAGCTGTTGGCCGTCAGGTTTGACACCACCTGTTCGGTATTCAGCACCCGTTCCTGCCGCGTATCCAGCAGCACCTGCGCGGTGGACTGATAGACCGGCTCGACCCGCGTCAGATAGGCGATGGCCAAAAGCACAGCTGCGACCAGAAACGCGCCGATCATCCACTTCTCGCGCCGCAGCACATCGACGATGAAGCCCAGATCGACCAGATCGGCGGCCTTCTCACTTGCGGTGCTGACAAGGGCCCTGACGGGGCGGACCACATCTGCGGGCTTTTTCTGTGCGGCTCGGCTGGTATTGCGGCTCATTCTTCAACCCTCGCAACGGTTTCAGAGGCCCGGACAGTCACGATCAGCAGATCACCGGGGAAAAGTTCTGTCAGGCTGTCGATCACGAATGTCTCGACCGCGTCGGGCCCACGGCGGCGCACGCGATAGTCGATGCGCCCGTCCAGATCGGCATTGGCGCCGGAATCGATCCATTGGCGCAGCAGATCCTGCCGGTCGATGATCGACAGGCGGGCGGCTTCCAGTTTGGCGATCTCGCTCCGGCGGCTTTGGCCTTCGGCAAGCAGGCGCTGGCTGCGGTCGCTTTCCAGCCGCGCATATTCGCGCTGCAATTCGCCCAGACGCCGCCGCGCGCCAGTCTGCTGGGTGCGGATCTGCAACAGCAGATCCTCGGCTTCGGACACCAGCCGGTGCAATTGCGACAGGGGGCCACTGGACTGCACGCCGCGTTCGGTCAGTTCCTGCCCGCGGGTCAGATCAGCCTCGGCGCGTTCCATGGCAGCGACCTGCGCCACTTCGCGTTCGCGCAGCAGCAACAGTTCGCTGCCCGTTTCCTCGATCGCCTCGCGCAGCAGGCGGGTCTGGGTGTCATGGTTCAACTGTTCCAGGCGCAGAATCTCATCCTCGGCGGGTTTCAGGATCGCGAAGGCGTCGCGATCAATCACCGGGCGGATATGGGCGGGGATATCGTTCCAAAGCACCTCTGACTCGCCGCGTAACTGGGCCTGAACCCGCGCATATTCCGTGGCGAAGCGGGTCAGATCGGCCTCGGTCGCCACCAACGACCCTTCCAGCACGCGCCGCTCCAGCACGCGCGCCTCGGCATTGGATGTGGGCATCTGCGGCCCGCCCGCCAGCCCCAGCGCCTGTTCGGCGCTGATGAAAGGGCGGAAATCGTAGAAGCCGGGGCTACGGACATCGCCGGTCACGAATACCGGACGGTAGGCGGCGATTGACAGGTCCACGGTCGGATTGACGAAGATTTCGCGCGCGATATAGGTCACGCGGATCAGTTCGCGCGCCTCTTCCAGCGTCAGGTTCACAACCTCCAGCCCGCCCAGAAGGGGCAGCCGCACGGCCCCATCGCTGCCGATGACATAGCGTTGCGGGGGCTCGGAATCATCAAGAATATCAAGCTCCAGCTCGTCCCCGACCTTGAGCGTATATCCCTGTTGCGCGAATAGCGGCGGCGCGCAGATCACGAACAACAAAAGCACCAGTGCGGCCCGGCCAAGCATCATCCTGCCCCATAGCGGGCCGCCATCGCGTGACCCTGTTCCTGTCCAAAGCGCCTCAGCCATGGCCACCGATCCTTGCCTGTTGCTGCGCGGTGACACCCTCTGGCGCAGGGCCGGACGCCGCGCGCTGGCGGGCGCGTGTCAGCACCCGGTCATAGAGTGTCAGAATGTCATCGCACCATTGCCCAGCGGTTTTGCCGAATTGTGCCTGTGCGCCCCATGCCCGCGCAGCCATCTGCGCGACCAGCGCATCATCGGCGGCCAGACGCGCCAGCGCGCGCGCCAGATCATCACGATCACCCGCGCGGGCGGACAGACCCGCGCCTGCGCCCACAACCTCTGCCGCCAGCAGCGCGCGGTCGGACACGATGACGGGCAGACCGCAGGCCAATGCCTCGACCAGCGCAAGGCCAAAGGGTTCGGGGCCAAGGCTGGGCACGACAACCGCGCGGGCACGGGCCGCAAGCTCTGTCAGCCCCGCCCGGTCCTGCCAGCCCGCAAAGGTGATCTCCGGGAACTCGCGCTGTAATGCGGCGCGGTCCTGCCCGTCACCCGCCATGACCAGCGGCACACCAGCCTGACGCGCCGCGCGCGCCAGCACGAACACCCCCTTGTAAGCGTGGATATCGCCGACGAACAGAAATCCGCTCTGCGCCGCCGGGCGTGCAGGCCCGGTCAGGAACGGCGTGGCAGGGTTGGCGAGTGTCACCGCCCCCGCGATCCGCCGGCCCCCGCGTTCCAGATAGGCCCGCATCCCGTCATGTGGCAGGATCACGGTGGCATCGCTCAGGAAATCGCGCATCAGCCGGTTCAGCAGGTGCTGCCGCCCCAGGCGCCACAGCTTTTGCGGATAGCTGCGCTTGTCGCAATGGCGCAGAGAGCAGCCCGCCGAAAGCGGCACGCGCGCGCATTCCGCGCCATCCTGAAAATCGAAATAGGCGCCATTGGGACAGGCCAGAAAATAGTCGTGCGCATGGATCACCACACGTTCGCGCACCGGATGCAGGGCCGCGAAAATGGCGGGCGACAGTGTCTGCATGAAGCCGTGCACATGATAGACCGCGCGCGGGCTGTCATGGTCGCGCAGATAGGCGCGCAGTTCCGCAACCGCCTGCCGGTTCCACAGCCCGCTGACGATCGCGCTGGCCCTGCCACGTTCAAGCAGCGCTGCGCCCGCGATACCGGCCTGATCTGCCCCCGCGCCCGTTTCGGCAGCGCCGTGATCGCCGGAGAAGACAGTGACCGGCACGCCCCGCGCGCGCAGCCCCCCCGCCAGCATAAGCGCAAGGCGCGAGGCGCCGCCGCGCTCTTGCCCGTAGTCGCTTATCTGGATTGCACGATCCGGCAGGGATGACGCGCCGCTCATTCGATCAGCCCCGCGCGTTCGGGGCAAAGCTGCCCGGTCAGCAAATCGCGCATGGCCAGCAGATTGCCGCGCAGCCGACCCCGGCGGTCCACCCACGGCTCCGGCACCCAGAACCGCAGCAGGTTCATCAGCAGATTACGCGACATGATGGCAAATGCGCGGTGGCGTGCCATCGTGCCCTTGGATGCCAGATACAGCGGATTGGCCACTTGCGAATAGCCCAGCCTTGCGCCGGGGCTGCGTGCGGCCTTGGTTCCCAGATGCACCCCGGTCATGCCCGGGCACATCACGACCAGACCATGCCGCGCGATCTGGCGCGAGAAATCCACATCCTCCAGCCAGCCATACATCGGCAGCCGTTCATCGAAGCGCAGATCATGGGCCAGCACAGGGCGCGCGCGGATCGCCATGTTGCAGCCATAGCCGTTATAGACAGAGTGCACCGCGCCCTCGATCCGCGCGCGACCCCGGCGAATACAGGTTTCGGCCTGTTCGAACGTGATGCCGGGGCCGAGGATGCCATCGGCCAGCACCCGGCCCGTGACCATCGCCACAACAGGGTGGCGCTTGAACAGGTCACAGACGGTCGCGATGTAGTCCTCGGCTGGCAGGAAATCGTCATCGATAAAGACCACGATATCTTCTGGCGCGACCAGCGTGAGGATGGCATTGCGTTGACGGGTCAGACCGGGCGCGGAGAAATGCACCTCGATCGGCAGGGGCACATGCGCCAGCGTATCCGCATCGACATCCCGTTCGCAGGTGACTGACAGGATCACCCGGTCCGGGGTTCGGGTCTGCGCGACCAGCCGCGCGACGGTGCCTGCAAGCACCTCTGCCCGCCCGGTAGAGGCTATGCCTATGACAAGATTGCTGCTCATGAGCACCCCCGCTGCTGAAGGGCGCGGCAGCGCAGTCGCATTTCGCCACATTTTGGACAGATTTCGTCCATACCGTTGGCTAAAAGGCCAATTGCAGATAGATTGTTGTTGTATCCGGCAACAATCGCGCTCCAGAGGATCGCGAAGATGGAGTTTTCGGTGGACGCTGGCAAGGACAAGATGCGTGCCCCCGAAGGGCAGGAGGGGCGGTGTCCGCATTGGACAAAACGCCTGTTGTCAGGTGATGCCGCGACGCTTCGTTTAAGTGTCATCATCGGTTGTGCCGCCTGTTGGGGAGTGGTCATCCTGTTGGCTTTGCGGTGAATTTTCCTAGCGCGCCCCCTTGCAGAACAGCACGACACGGAATGTTCGCAGAATGATCTTCAGGTCCATCCGCAGGGTCTGTGTTTCGGCGTATTGGCAATCGAGCGCGACACGTTCCTCATAGGTCGTGTCACTGCGCCCGCTGACCTGCCACAGCCCGGTGATTCCGGGCCGCACGGCATAGTAGTGGGACAGCTTGTCGCCATAGCGCCACATCTCGGATGTCAGGATCGGGCGCGGCCCCACGATGGACATGTCGCCCCGAAGCACGTTCCAGAGCTGCGGCAGCTCATCCAGGCTGGTCTTGCGCAGGAATGCCCCCAGACAACTGACGCGCGGATCATTGGTCAGTTTCTGCGTGCATTGCCATTCCGTGCGCGCGGCAGAGTCGGCCTTCAGATGCGCCTCCAGCACCTTGTCGGCATCCATGACCATGGTGCGGAACTTGTAGCAGCGGAACAGGCGCCCGCCCTGTCCCAGCCGCAACTGGGAAAAGAAGATCGGGCCGTTGTCGAAAACGGCGATCAGCACAAGCACGCAAAGGAATACCGGCGCAAAGAACACAAGTCCGGCAATGGCCATCAGCCAGTCAAGGACAGGCTTCAGAATCCTGTTGGCTGGTGACGGAAGAAGACGTGGTGGCGTGGCGGCCGGATAGGGTGCCACAGCCCTGGACTCGCGTCCAAGTTCGGAAATTGTACGCATGCAAGTAGCACAAAGTGCCCCCCCGAAATCATCGCATGCGAATCACACCTGACAACAAGCTTACACCGGAAAGATGCCGCTAGGAACGGGTGTCGTATCGCTGTTGGGTCATTCGGTGACAAATAGGGAAAAACACCCGACTTCATCTGCAGCTTTCCCCTTGTTTCGAACAGGATAGCAGGTGCTGTCAGCGCGATGCGGGCGTCGGGATAATGGCACTGTCGGGGGCTGTTGCCGGGTCGGGGATGTCGGCCCGGGCACCGACCGCCATGGCGCAGCAGATCAGCAGCAGAAGCGTGGGGTCCGGCACGGTCGCACTGAGCATCAAGGCACAAAGCTGACCGACGGCGGCAATTTGCGCACTGGTGTAAACCCGGCGGGCCGTGGCGTCGCGGATGACACGGGCCGACCGCCCGATGCTCAGCCACAGGAACGCCAGAAAGAACACTGTTCCCGGCGCGCCGACACTGCCCAGCAGGCTGGGAAACAGTCCGTTGGACCGCAACGACCCCGCGCCCGCGCCCAGCCCCCATGTGCTGTAGAACGCATTCATCCCCGATTGCGCCCAGGCGGACCGCTCCTGCCCTGAAAGCGAGCTCAGCTTGGACAGGAACAACCGGTTGAACAGATCATCGGCGAGATTCAGCAGCGGGGTTGCCACGACCACAGCGGCCAGCATCGCGAATACGGCAAAGACGGTGGCCATGCTCAGAATCAGCCGCCGCCTGTCACGCGGCAGGCGGGGCTGCATCACGAACTGCAAGAGCAGCAACAGCAGGACCACCCCAAGCGCGGCCAGCCCGGTGGTGGAATAGGACAGGAGCGCGAAAGTGCCGTTGCCAAGGCCCAGGATCAGATCGCGCGGGCGGTAGGAATGGCCCCAGGCGCTGAGGAAATAGCCGCAAAACACCGCCGACATCGCACCGAAGGGCGCAGGTTCGGGAAAGCCGCCGATGATGCGCCGCATACCGGCCATGGTCTGCTGATCGTGCAGCGTGTAGGCAGCGGTCTGCACCCAGGCCAGCACCGCATCCAGCCCCATCGCGTTGATCAGCGCCAGCGCAATATTTACCGCGGCGGCAATGGCCAGGAACTGTTCGGCGCGCGCGGGTCCGGCGCGGCGGATCCAGCTGCTGAAGGCCACGAAGAACGCGAACCCGATCAGGATGTAGAAGGTCTGCGACAGGTTCCCGGTTGACGGCCAGACCGGGGCCAGCACCGATGGAAAGCTGGGATCGATCCGTTCGCCTGTGGCCCCGCGCACCACTGGAAAGACCAGAAAGCTGCCTTGAAAATAGCGCACCAGCACCAGTGACGAAAATGCGGCATAGATTGTGAACCCGGCCAGCGCCAGCGTCGCCGGGCTGGCCGCGATCGCGCCCCGGCCACCCCCGCTCAGCAACAGCCGCGCCGCCGCAAAGCCAGCGGCCAGTGCCGCGAAGAACACCGCCCCGGTTATCGACAGGCCCCCCAGCGATGGGAGCTGAATGATCGCGAACATCCCGAATGGCAGCATGATCATGGCCATGGCGATGCTGCTGCCGGGCACGCGCAGCGATACCAGCAGCCAGGCCAGCAGAACAATCACGCTTGCGGGAAAGATTTCCATGACGCGCTGCCATTTCGGGAATCACTGGCCAAGACTAGCGCAGGTGGTGCTGGACGCATAGCCTGATGACGCATCAGCCCCCTCTCCCTTGACGGGCGTGGCGTAGAAAATCGCGCGGGGCCGGTCCAGGCACGCAATAAAGTTTGACCGCACGCGGGAAACCCGGTCAGATATGCGAACAGGGTGCCCGACTCGCAGGCGGAATTTCCCGCGCCACCTGGGGCGGGTCCGGTGGCCCTGACTCAGTCCCGGCATTACCAGTTTCGGGGGTTTCAGGTGTCTAATGGACGCAAGGACGCGCCCGCCACAGGTGGGGGAAACGCAGGCGGCGGCCCCTCTGCACGCGCGAGGATGGCTGGTGGGGCCGCGCTGACCGCCGTGGCGCGCGCCTATGCGCAACTGACTCAGCTGGTGATCTTTGTGGTCGCTGCCCGTGTTCTGGGCCCCGAGGAGTTCGGTTTCTTCGTCCTCGTATCAGCCTTTGCCTATATCGCGCTGAAAGTGTCAGAAGCGGGCTGGGCCGAGTATATCATGGCCTGGAGCGGGGATATCCACATGATCCGCTGCACCTATGGCATATCCTGGATCAGCGGCGCGGTGATGATGGTTATCGGACTGCTGGCAACGGCGGCTGTGTCAATGGTTGCGCAACACCCCGAGACACAACTGCTCGTCGCAGGTTTCGCGATCTGGATTCTGCTGGCCACCCCCTCGGCAGCCCTGAACGGCACGCTGATCCGGGAAGGCCGGCTTGTCAGCTTCGCGACCTGCACCATTCTGGCGGAAACCGTGG
Organism: Paracoccaceae bacterium; assembly: GCA_007695345.1. GTDB lineage: Bacteria > Pseudomonadota > Alphaproteobacteria > Rhodobacterales > Rhodobacteraceae > Roseinatronobacter. The sequence continues at coordinate 26,605 of REDZ01000125.1, forward strand.
GGCTGTTGGTGTCGCTGGCGCTGTTGCAGGCGGGCTACGGGGTGCTGGCGCTGGTCGGGGGGCGGCTCGGATTGCAGGTCGCGTTTCTGGCCGTCGCGCTGGTGATCACCCGCCTGCGTCCAGCCTTTGACATGGCACAGCCGGATCTGCGCGCGCTGGCAGAGTTCTCGTTCAATATTCTGGCCTCGCGGCTGGTCATCACATTGCGTGGCTATTCAGGGGTGTTTGTGGTGGGTGCGTTTCTGGACCCCGTCTCGGTCGGGTTGTTCCGGGCAGGGCAGCGGGTCGTAGGCGCCTTTGCAGAACTGGTGGGTGAGCCGACACGCATACTGGCCTGGCGCAGCTTCCGCCTTGCGCGCGACACGGGCCGCGACGATGGGTTTCAGGACTGCGCCAACCGCTTCTTTCCGGTGCTGGCTGTGGTCGCAATTCCCGGATATCTGTGGATCGCGCTGTTTTCCGACGAGATCATCATGGGGCTGCTGGGGCCGGACTGGCAAGGTGCGGCCCCCATCATCTCGTTGCTGGCCGCGGCGGGGTTGCTGGGCGCGATGGGCCAGGCGACCGAACCTCTGATGTCGCTGACCGGCCAGACGCGGCTGATGCGCCGGTTGATCCTGGCCTATGCGCTGGCTGGTATCACGCTCACGGTGGCAGGGGGGCCGTTCGGGCTGATTGTGCTGACAGTGGCGCAGGTGGTGATCATGGCAATCATCTTTGTCACCAATCTCTATATCTACCGCACGCGGTTGGGCATTGCATGGCTGCCGGTCGCCCGCAATCTGTTGCCCGCAATCCTGCCGATCACGCTAAGCATTGGTGCCCTGATCCTGCTGGACGGGTTGGAGGTTCTGACAGGGATGAACCCGCTGGCCCGCGTTGTGTTGCTGTCGCTGCCGGTGCTGGCGCTTTATCTGCTGCTGCTGGCGCTGGTCTATCGCCGTGCGCTGCGCGACTGGCGGGCGGGGTAGCAGTGGGCTACGGGGCCTGCGGGAACTGGATATCGATGGTGCGGCGGATCACGTCCCCGCCGGGGGCCAGATGCGGGCCGACGGCGAAATCCAGTGTATCGCCTGTAGTCAACGCCACCTCTGCCGGGCCGAAATCGAACGCCTGCGCCGCGACAATGCCGCTGCCCAGCACCCGATCATGCGTGCGCACAGTGACATCCGCACCATCGCCCGACGGGGGCGTGTCATGATACCAGCGCCCCGTGACCAGATAGCTGCCGGTCACGGGCGCGGTGAATCGTTCGATGGCGTGATACGCGCCTGTGTCGAACATCGCCCCACCGATCCAGTCATGCGAGATCACGAGCGGCCGTAACCCCGGATCACCAAGCGAGGAGGACCATTCCCAATCGATATAGTCCAGCGCGACCTGCGTGCCATCCGCGCGCTGTGCATGATAGCTCCATGGCGGGCGGCCGAAACTGTAATGCGTATCGACCAGATGGCGCGCGCGCTCGACATGAACAGACAGATTACGGCCCAGAATGATGACGGGCTCCGCGCGCAGTTCCGTGACAGGCGGTAGCGGGCCGCCACGGGCATCAAGATAGGATTGCGCGCCCTCGACAATCAGGTTTGCGGGTGCGCCCCATGCGATGATGGCATCCCCCCCCGCGCCGAAGCTGTAGATGTGGTCCAGCGGGCTGTCGCCGATCCGCTGCGGGCGGCCAAGCGGCAGAAGCTGGCGCTGCAGCAGGCGAAAAGCATCGGCGGCAGGCATGTCGGTGCCGGTATCGGGGTCATGCAGGCCCATATTCGGCCACCATGGCTGATCGAGCAGCGCATACCACCACGCCCCTGCGACCCCGGCCTCTGCCATCAGCGCCACCATTTTCAGCATGAAACCGGGGGCCTGATCCGGATCGTCGAACCACTTGCCGAACTCGGTGACATGGATGGGCAGCACTGTGCCGAATTCCGCCATCAGGGCGGTCAGGCGCTCCAGTTCGATCTCGATGGATTCGGGGTGGTCGCGATACAGATGCACGGATAATGCATCGCAATATTGCAAGATGCCCTGTTCGAACAGCGCCCGGAAAAACCCCAGCGCCACTGAATGGGTTCCGGTGCACAGTATCTCCACCTGCGGGTGCGTCGTGGCCAGTTCCGCATGGACGGCACGCAGCATGGCGGCCAGATAGAGGGGCCGGTCCTGTGCGAAGGGACCGCTGACAAAATCATCCGAGTTGAATTCATTGCCGACCTCTATCCGCGCGATGCCGGGCTGGTAATGGTCCAGCACAGCGCGGATATAGCGGGCCATGGCGCGCTGCGCGTCATCGGAAAACGGGGTCTGGCCGTTGTCGTAGTTCGGGTGGGTATCGGTGAACAGGATCAGCGGTGCCATTCCCCGCGCGATCGCCTGCGGCAGGAACGCCGCGCGCTCGGCGCTGAAATCGAACCTGCCGGGATGGGGTTCGGTTGCGGGCCATGACACTTCATCGCGCAGGCTTTGCGCGCCCATATCCTCGACCAGATCCAGAAACTCCAGCCGCCAGCCTTGCACGAAATGGGTCTGCACCCCCAGATGGAAGCTGTCCGGCTCTGCACATGCCGGTCCCTGTGGCCCCAACCCAAGGACCAACCCCAGAAAAACCCCGCGTTGCCACATCATCCGCCTGATCCTCATGAACCGGAACGCTTTACACCGGGCAGCGCGGATCACTACTGGATCGCCGCAACCCGGTTCAGATAGGCGTCGAGCACGAAATGCCCCTGCGCAAAACTCAGGTGATGGACGCCCTGCGCATCGCCCAGATCGCGCGGCGTGATCCGGCAGATCAGGGTTTCGCGGTAATCCGTGTCATCCAGCCGGTCCACCCGCATCAGATTGACGCCGTAACCATAGACCCCGTAGCTGTTGTTCTGCGACGGGCGCAGGATCATGTCACCGGCGGCAAAGACCGCGCCCGCATTGCGCGCCACATCGCTGCCGATCACGATCGGGTTCAGCGGATGCGGTATCAGCGATTTCAATGCCGGGCCGTCCACACGGAACAGATAGAGCGCGCTGGAATGGTCCTGAAAGCGATAATGATCGGACAGATTGCTGAACAGCCACCATTCGTTGCCACGGTGGAACAGGCAGCTATCGGCGGGCAACTGCCCTTCCAGCGCGATGGCGTGGCGTTCCCATTCCAGCGGAAAGCGTGTGGCGCGCCAGATTTCCAGCCGGTTCGTCTGTTGGGTTTCGGGCATCATGTAGATCGTGCCGTCATGGGCAAAGACCTGCGGAAAGGACAGGTGATAGGGGCAGCGCAGGGCAGTGCCCAGCAGTTCCGGCCTGCCATCTGTCAGGCGGCAGACGTCTATCCAGGCGTCGCTGCCGGGGGAGTCGAAAGCCTCGTAGAACAGATAGAGCGTGCCGTCATGATTGAACAGGAACGGATCGGCCATGGCGCGGCTGAAGCGCGGCAGCGGGCGCAGGCTGGCCAGTTCCGGCTGGCCCGGCGCGCCCTGTCCCAGCCGCAATTCCCAGTAATCCGACGGGCGGCCAAGCCGGTCGCGCAGGCGGCTGGTCGCGCGCTGGACGACGGATCGGGCAAGTGCTGCGGGATAGGTGCGCGCCAGTGTCGCGGGCGGCGGGGCATCATCGGGGCCCATATCCACCCCGGCATCGACCGGGCGGTCACAGGCGCGGCAGCGCAGGGCGCGCTGGACAAGGATCATCGCCTTTTCACACAAAAAGACCTTGAGCGCGACGGCGCTCGGCTTGATGTTGTATTGCGCGGTGAACACAGGCTGTGCCTGCTCGGCCCCGGTGCGGCGGGTCATCAGCGTAATCGGCACCAGCGGCGCACCTTCGGCCAGCGCGCGCATGCTGGCCGGACCGACCTCTGCGGCCGGTGCATCCCCGATCCGCAAAGTCCACTCCTCGCATCCCAGCGCGGCAAGCTGCGCAGGACCAAGCGTCGCGCCACTCAGGGCCAGTGCCAGATCGACCGGACCGGATTCGGGGCCATGCCGGGGCAGTCCCGCAAGGATCGCATCTGCCCGCGCGGCCGAGAGGCCACGGTAATGCGCAGGTTCGCTCAGCCCCTCCAGAAACAGGGTCAGCGAGAAGGCGGGACGTGCGCTTCCCGCGGGTGGTCCGCCGGGATGGACGGCTACAAGCTGCAGATCCGGGTCATCAGCGATACGTTCAACCAGAAGCGCCACCCAGATCGGCAGCGCCGCGCCAGGGGTGTGAACGAGGGCCAGGCGCAACGGGGAATGGTTGCGCATGGGGGCCATCCTAGCGGGTCCGCGCAGCAGAGGGCTGGTCGGTCAGTCCGCGCCGACGCATCCGGGTTTCAAGGATTGCCGACACGCGCTCGGCATCGGTCTTGATCAGGGCATCCTCATGCCAGCCCGAAAGCGGATAGACCGGCGTATCGGGGGCAAGATGGTCGGACCAGCCGAAAAAGCGCGCCTGGGCCTCGGCCGTATGCGCAAGGGTTCTGAACAGGATCACCTCGCCCTGGTATGGCGCGAAGGGGCCTTTGCGGCTTTCGCGCACAAGTTGATAATTCACCTCGATGGCCAGGCGCTCAGCCTCGGTTTCCGGCTCTGCCCGACCCAGGCGTCGCAGCAGCCCGGTGCCAAGCTGGTTTTTCAGCAAGAAATCTGTCCAGCCGATCCGGCCGCGCAATTTCTCACTGCAATAATGAGTCCAGCGGCGGGTGCGGATGCTCCAGCGACGCTGGAACTTCGCGCGCCTGGACATGCCGATAAAGCGGCTGGGCTCCCACGCATCGATCATCACCACCAGTTGTGGGGCTTTGCCCGCCGCGTCCAGTTTTTGCGCGATTCGCAGCGCCATCAGCCCATCGACGCAATGGCCGCACAGCACCATCGGGCGCGCGCCGAAACGGGCCTGTAACTGCGTCACGGCAGCGGCCGCGATGGCGTCGAAATCCTGCTGCTTTAGCCGCTCGAATGCAGGCTGGTCGGGCACGAAGATATTGACGACCTCCAGATCGTCGGACATGCTGCGGGCCAGCGCATGATAGAGGAAGGGCTGATTGATCGTGGCGATCACCGGGCTGCCTGCGTGTGCGGGTTTGAGGGTCAGAATATCCCACAGGCGGTTGCTGTCATCTTCCTGCGGATCATCCCCGTGCACAAGCGCATGGTGCAGGGTGCGGACAAAGCCATCCAGCGTGGGATCGGCCAGGAAATCGGCCAGCGGCATCCGGTAGCCGCATTCCGCCTCGGTCCGCGCGATCATGCGCAGCGCCTTGAGCGAATAGCCCCCCAGTTCGAAGAAATCACCCTGGCATTGTTCGGCGGGCAGGTTCAGCACATCGGCCCAGATTGCGCGGACCGTGTCATGCAGCGCGGCGTCATCAGGGGGTGCGTCCGAAGCGTTGCGGCGGGCCTGTTCGGCGGGCGCCGCAGGGGCGGCTTGCACCAGGTCGGGGGCCGGGGCATCCAGCGGGATATCGGCAAGCGTGGCGTCAGGATCGGCCAGGCACAGTTCGAAACTGCGCAGCAACAGATCAGCCAGCCGTTCCACCGTGTCGGTCCGGAACAGCGAATCCTGATAGTCGATCATCAACTTCCAGCCCGCATCGCGCCCGATGATCTGGACATTCATGTCATAGAACACGCCTGGCATATGCGACGGGACCGAAATCATCCGGAACCGGCCATAGCTGCGTTCCTGCAGGAACACCCGCTGCATGTTCAGGTTGATCGACACCAGCGGCGTGCGGCTGCTGTCGCGCGGCAGTTTCAACCGGCGCACTACAGCATCGAAGGGGCAGGACTGATGCAACAGCCCCTCCTGCACCACATCGCGCACCCCTGCCAGATGCGCGCGCAGCGTGGCATCGGGCTGCACCGGGATGCGCAGCGCCAGCGTGTTGATAAAGACGCCGATCAGTTTCTCGATCTCGATATCCGTGCGCCCGGCGGCCGGGGCAGCAAAGGACACTTCTGCCGCGCCCGTCCAGCGGTGCAGCGCCGCGCTCATGACCGCCGCGCCCAGCGTGAAGAAGGATATGCCCATCGATTTGTTGAAGGCGTTCATCCGCGTGTCGAAATCGGACGGAAAGGGGCGGATCAGCGTCTTGCCCGAGGTTGCGCGCACAGCCGGGCGCGGGAAATCCGTGGGCAGTTCGAAATAGGGCGCGCCGCGCAGCTTGTCGTCCCAGTAGCGCGCATCCTCATCCAGCGCGCCGGTCTGTTCCAACTCGCGTTCCCAAAGCGCGAAATCACCGTATTGCAGGGCCAGATCGGGCAGGTCGGGGGTGCGGCCCTCGTCCATGGCCTGCATGATCTGCCCCAGCTCATGCCCCAGAACCCCGATCGAGAACCCGTCAAACACGATATGATGCGCGACGATCAGCAGCGCCGCGCGGTCGGCGGCCAGTTGCACCAGCGTCACGCGCAACTGGCCGGGGCTGTTCAGGTCAAAGGGGTGCGCGGCCAGTTCACGCGCCATGGCGGCCACGCGGGGTTCATGGTCCTGCGCGGGCATGGGGCGCAGATCGACCACGCCCAGCCGGAAACGCACCTGATGCACGACCTCTTGCCACAGATCCTGCGCGTCCTCGACAAAGCGGGTGCGCAGGATCTCATGCCGTTCGGCGATCTGCTGAAAGGCAGTTTCGATATCAGCGGCCTTGAACGCCCCGCGAATCTCCCACCGCACGGCGATGTTCAGCTCGGGGTCGCCGGGCTTGGCCTGTTCCTGAAACCAGAATCGTCTCTGTGCGGACGTAGCGGGAAATCTTGCAATAACTTCTGAAAAGTTGAGCGGCATCCATTCTCGAACTCCGAAAAGGCACACTCCATTATGTTAAGAGGGTAAGCGATTCTCGGATTTCCACCAAATGGAATCACAGGGGGCAGAGCGCCCTCTGGCGCGTTCCTGCGCATTGTGACCGCGTCGGGGCAAGGACAGACTGTCAGGGTCTGGTGCCGGTCGTGACATGCGGCCGGAGAATCGGGAACGCGGTGGAAGTCCGCGACGTGCCCAGCGCTGTAAGGTGGACGGGACGTGCAGATGCCACTGGCCACAGGGTCGGGAAGGCGCACGCCCCCGAATGACGCCAAGTCAGAAGACCGGCCAGACACAACAGGGCAGCCCGAAGGCCGGCGGGATGCCCGTTTCAGGACAGGAGGAGTCGATGTCCGACAATGCTGCACCGGTCGCAGCCGGTGCGTTTACCAGAGCGGAGCGCGCGGCTGTCTATCGCGCCATTTTCACACGCCGCGATATCAGATCGCAATTCACGCCCCGGCCGATTGCCGATGCGGTGCTGCACCGCTTGCTGAAGGCGGCGCATCATGCCCCGTCGGTCGGGTTCATGCAGCCTTGGAATTTCGTTCTGGTGCGCAGCGATGCGGTGAAACAGCGGGTTCAGGCGGCGTTTTCAGCCGCCAATGCCGAGGCCGCCGCGATGTTTGATGACGCGCGCAAGCCGCTCTATTCGTCGCTGAAGCTGGAAGGCATTTTGCAGGCGCCGGTCAATCTGTGCATCACCTGTGACCGCAATCGGGGCGGCAAGGTGGTTCTGGGCCGCACCCATGCCCCCGAGATGGACCTGTATTCCACAGTCTGCGCCGTGCAGAATCTGTGGCTTGCGGCACGCGCCGAAGGCATCGGTGTGGGCTGGGTCAGCATCTTCCGCGAGGGCGATCTGCGCGAGATCCTGCAATTGCCCGAGAATGTGGTGCCGGTGGCCTGGCTGTGTCTGGGCAATGTCGATGCGCTGTATGACGCGCCCGAGCTGGAGAAGAAGGGCTGGGCAGCGCGTTTGCCGCTGGATGACCTGATCTTCGAGGATGTCTGGGGGCGGGGGGCCGACATCAGCAGCGCCGAGGGGTCGCAGCCGCCGGGCGGGCCATCCCCTACCCCTCGGTCCGGGTGAGGGCCAGTCGCAACTGGCGCTCTGTTTCCATCAGCGCGAAGAACACCAGCCCCAGCCCCAGGATCACGGCCATGTCCAGCGCGGCCAGCGGGCGGGTGCCAAAGGCGATCTGCATGAAGGGCACATAGGTCATGAAAACCTGCGCCGCCAGCGCGATGGTCAGCGTGACCCAGACTGCCTGTGTGGCGCGCACCACATCCCATGACAGGGATGTGCCATGCAGGTTGCGAATGTAGAACAGATAGAAGATCTTCAGCACCACAAGGGTGTTCATTGCCAGTGTCTGGGCATGTTCCACCGTGTAGTCGCGCCCGATGCCCCATGTGAAAATGCCGAACATCGCAGCGGCATACAGCCCGCCCACCAGCACCACATGCCAGAGCAACGTGCCCGACAGAAGCGGCGCCTTGCGCGCACGGGGCGGGCGTTGCATGGTCGCGCGCTCGGTCGGTTCAAACGCAAGCGCGATGCCGAGTGTGACCGATGTTACCATGTTCACCCATAGCACCTGCAATGCCGTGATCGGCAGCGCCGCGCCGATCAGAAGCGCGATGATGATGGCCGAGGATTCGCCCGCATTCGTGGGCAGGGTCCAGCTTATCACCTTGCGGATATTGTCATACACTGTGCGCCCCTCGCGCACGGCGGCTGCGATGGAGGCGAAATTGTCATCCGCCAGCACCAGATCCGAGGCTTCCTTGGCGGCCTCGGACCCCTTTTGCCCCATCGCGATGCCCACATCGGCGCGTTTCAGCGCGGGCGCGTCATTCACGCCGTCGCCGGTCATGGCCACGGTCAGCCCATGGCCCTGCAGTGCCGTGACCAGCCGCAGTTTGTGTTCGGGTGTGGTGCGGGCAAAGACATCGACATGGTGCACCATCTGCGACAGGCTGACGTCATCCATCTCTTCCAGATCGGCGCCGGTCAGCACCTTGTCGGTGTGCTCCAACCCCACGGATTTCGCGATGGCACGGGCGGTCCCGGCGTGATCGCCCGTGATCATCTTGACCCCGATGCCGGCCGCGCGGCATTCGGCCACGGCCTCGACAGCCTCGGCCCTGGGCGGGTCGATCAGACCGACAAGGCCCAGAAAGGTCAGCCCGCCGGAGAGCGCCTTGTCATCCAGCGTGTCCGCTTCCTGCATGGCAAGGGCGAGGACGCGCGTGCCTTCTGCCGCCATCTCATCGGCGTGGCGGTGCCAGTCGCGGACATGAAACGCGCTGCCATCCGCCAGCCGGTCGCACATCATCAGCACCCGTTCGGGCGCGCCCTTGACATGGACCAGCCGCTGACCGTCGCGTTCGGACAGGGTGGCCATGTAGCGGTTGCGGCTGTCAAAGGGGATGGCATCTTCGCGTGACCAGTGCTGCCGCGGGTCGTCGCCCAGCGCCTTGCGGGCAAAGGCCAGCAGCGCGCCTTCCATAGGGTCGCCTTCGACCTGCCACTGCGCCGCGCGCTCCACCAGATCGGCGTCATTGCACAGCGCGCTGGCCAGGGCGAGGGCTTCTGGATCCGCGCTGCCCTCGATCCGGCCTTCGGGGGCATAGCCGTCGCCGCTGATCTGCAACGGCCCCTTCTGCGTGCGGGCGAGGGTGACGGTCATTTCGTTCCGGGTCAGGGTGCCGGTCTTGTCCGTGCAGATGACCGAGACGGCACCCACAGTCTCGATCGCGGGCAGGCGGCGCACAATGGCGTTGCGCCGCGCCATGGCCTGCACACCGATGGCCAGCGTGATCGTCAGGACCGCAGGCAGCCCCTCGGGGATGGCCGACACCGCGACCGCGACCACGGCCATGAACAGCTCATCCACGTCATAGCCCACGATCACCAGACCGAAGACAAACAGCACTGCCGCGATTGTCAGGATGAACAGACTCAGCCAGCGGGCGAAACGGTCCATCTGCGCGACCAGCGGTGTGGTCAGTTGCTCTACCCCCGCCAGCATGCCGCCGATGCGCCCGATTTCGGTCTGCGCGCCGGTGCCCGTGACCAGCCCGCGCCCCGCGCCTTGCGTGACCAGAGTGCCCGACCACAGCATCGAGGACCGGTCACCCAGCGCGGCATCGGGGGTGACCGGATCTTCGGATTTCTCCACCGGGACCGATTCGCCTGTCAGGATTGCCTCTTGCGCGGCCAGGCCCCGTGCCTCGATCACGCGCAGATCGGCGGGGACCTTGTCGCCCGCCTCCAGCAGGACAAGATCGCCGGCGACAAGATCGGCACCATCGATGCTGCTACGACGCCCGCCCCGCAGCACGTTGGCGCGCGGGGCGAGCATGTTGCGGATCGCCTCCATCGCGGATTCGGCGCGGCCCTCCTGCACATAGCCGATGATTGCGTTCAGGATCACGACCGCAAGGATGACGATGGTATCCACCCAATGACCCATCAGTGCGGTGACCAGCGCGGCAACCAGCAGCACATAGATCAGCACATTATGGAACTGCGCCAGAAAGCGTATCAGCGGCCCGCGCCGCGCAGGTTCGGGCAGGCGGTTTGGGCCATGCTCTGCCAGACGGCGTGCGGCTTCCTCGGGCGACAGGCCATCGCGGTCCGCCTTCAGGTCCGCCAGAACCTGATCCTGCGGTATGGCCCATGGGGTTTGATTTTCAGTCATGTGCAAGAATTATTGCGCCGTATAGGCCCCGTCCACCAAATGGTAGCTGCCGGTGATGAAACTCGCGCGGTCCGACAGCAGGAAACAGGTCAGCGCCGAGACTTCCTCTGACGTGCCGATGCGCCCCATCGGGTGCAGCGCGGCAAGGCCGTCCAGCATGTCCTGCGGCAGATTATCGGTCAGAAGCGGGGTCGCGATAAAGGCAGGCCCGACCGCGTTGATGCGCACGCCCTTTTGCGCATATTCCATCGCGGCCGTCTTGGTCAGACCCAGAAGTGCATGTTTCGACGCGACATAGGCCGAGGATTGGGCAAACCCGACCGATCCCAGGATCGAGGCCATGTTCACGATCGCCCCGCCGCCTGCACGTTCCATCGCAGGGATCTGGTAGCGCATGCCATAAAACACGCCGTCCAGATTGACCGCCATGACCTTGCGCCATTCGTCCAGCGGATACTCGCCCACGGGCGCCTGCGCCCCGCCGATCCCGGCATTGTTGACCGCCAGATGCAGGGCACCCGTCTCGGATTCCGCCAGCGCGACCAGCGCTTCCATCGCGGCGGGGTCGCTGACATCGGCAGCTTTGCTCAGCGCATGGCCGTCCTGGTCCATTATGCTGGCAGCGATGCTGTTGCAGGCGGTCTGATCGCGGTCCGATACGATCACGGTGGCCCCCAGCGCGGCCAATTCGCGCGCTACGGCCTCACCAATGCCAGAGGCGGCACCTGTCACGATTGCGGTCTTTCCTGCAAAGCTGATCATCGCGAATCCCCCTCTGGGTCATGTGCTTCAAGATGGTTCTGCGCGTTCTGTCGCACATCCTGCGACGGGCCGCCTTGCGCTATCGCAAACCAGGGCGCAGCCGCAAGGCGGGCCAAATGGCACAGAAGAAGTTCCCGTGTGCACTGATGATTTTTCCGGAAGGGCTGTCAACAACCTGCCCATGCATTTCGTCCATGATACAGGCCAAATGCCTGAAAAACATGGTGCCCAGGAGAGGACTCGAACCTCCACGCCCGTACGGGCACTAGCACCTGA